>JADLHV010000098.1 GCA_020848595.1 Bacteroidia bacterium | reverse complement strand
TTGCACAGGTTCAAATTCCAAAGCGCCCATGCCACGGTTTCCAATAAAACATAGCAGTTCAACTGGATTCAGGCTATTGGTTGCACGTCCATTTTTTGACAGCCAAGCATTGATTAAGACGTGTCCATATTTATCAGGCAATACATCAGCTAATAAACCAGGTAATCCTTTAAAAGTGATAGAATCTCGATGATCCGGAAAAGTGAAAATCCGATTTTTAGCCCTTTCAATAGGCATTGATAAAGGAGCAATATCCCAATTATTTTGAATAAAATTCGGATCATACTCAAAGTCGGCACTGCGTGTATTAGGATTCCATGCCACCGCCGCTGCTCTTTTATTCCAGATATTTACAAACGCCGTATAAACCATTACCAATCGCTTTTAGTCGAAGAATCTTTCTTGGTTTTACGAGCTCTTTTGCGTTGTTTCATTTCCATTTCTGCCAGTAATAAAGGACTAATACTTTTAGATACTTCAAAGGCACTGAGTAATTGGAGTGATTCGAGCGCTCTAAGAATTTGAATAAAGGATATGAGCGTACCACCTTTGCCTTTTTCTATTTGGATAATTGTACTTCTATTGAGACCAGTGTTGTCGGCAATTTCTTGTTGTGTTTTGTTGAGATTTATGCGAGTTTTACGAATAAAATGGCCAATCATTTCGAGAAAGCCTTTATCACTGCGACCATACCAAGCGTTAAAATCTGTTTCCATATGTGTGGGATTATTCCATCACAAACATACAAAATTATTGTTAATGTTGCAAATTTATACTATTATAATTTCTTATAATGTGCTAAAAATACATCAATAACTCATTAATATGCCTATAATGTAAGTAAAATACAACATAATGAAGTAATTGAGATTATAAGCGTTTTAAAATGTATTCAAAACGTGTCGTTGTATCCGCTTGAATCAGGTTTTTTCGATAGTCAATTTCCGAGCTGTCGACATAACCTTGTTCTAAGTCTAGAGTATCGTATGAAAATAGATTTTCCTTTAATTTAAATTTAATGCTATTGAGCGTTATCTCGGTTTCGTATTGCAAATTGTTTTCATATACGATGGTGCCAAGAGTTGGTGTACCATTAACCTCTTCATCGTAATCACCTTTTATGATATCACCTTTTTCTATGGTTGTATTGATTGGGAAAAATTGAGCTAATATTTTCTTGTTTTTTAAATCCCAAATCTGCATTCCAGTTTGAGTCCAGTCTTCATAAAAATACGGACTATCAGAGTGTCTTATAGCGTTAAACTCTATTCGTAGCAGTGTATCGTTATTGGTAGGCAAGGGCCATAAGTAAAGGTGGCAATCAATTAAATGAATATCTTTATTCTTCGGTACAGGTATCCACCATCTGCTTGTTTTTTGATTGGATTTAGATTCAATAAAGTAATGCCATTGTGCATATTGATCTTCTCGATTTCTAAGTTTAGCAATAAATATTTTTTCGTTTAAACTTTCTAAGTATTCAATTTCAACAGTATCTTTTAATAATTCAAAAGCTATGAATGAAATAGTCGGAAACGTATCTGGGAAAACTTGAATTGAGTCGTCATCAATAATAAGCTGACCTTTAGAATGAGCAGATTTATAAAAACACAATTGAGTGTTTATTGGATGTTGAGAGCAGGCGCAACAAAACATCAATACAAGAATAGAAATTGGCTTCAATTTAGTTAATAATTGCAGCGAATATAGATAAAAAAGGATGCACTAATTAGAATCGGTAGCTTAAACCCAAAGTGGGAACATTCCCAACTCGACTTCCAGCAAGGTAAAACTTCCGTTCTCTTCGTAAAGATAAAGGTTGGTCGATATTGAATTTATAGAAATGAGCATCAACGGCAGCATCTACAATATTAAGAACATAGAAGGCTGCCATAGCGATGATACTATAATCTCTATTGGTACGATAATAGTTTCTTTGTGCTTTTAAAACCGATTCGGGGATTTTAGCATATTTACCAGCAGGAAGAGTATTAGGGTCGCTATCGAGCATTGCTTTGAGGGCATCTTGTCTTTGCCGCATAGAGTCGGCATTCATAATCATGAAATATGTAGAGACCCCTAGAGCAGCATAAACAATGGGAATTTTCCAATATTTTCTATTATACGCTTGTCCCAATCCAGGTAAAACAGCACTGTAAATGGTGGCTTTATGAGGCGAGTGTTTACGAACAATTACACTATCCTTATTCGCTTTTAAGTCATTTAATTGCAGTCCAAACCTAAGTTCATAAGAAAAGGTAGGAGAGATGAGTCCAATAAAGAATAATAAAAAGAGGCTAAGCTTCTTCATGCTCAGACAAACTGGTCAAAATTCGTTCCAAATCCTCATAACTTTTAAAAGGAATCACGATTTCACCTTTGTTGCCTTTAGGTTTAATATTAACAGCAGTCGATAAAGATTTATTAAGTTTATCAACTTTAAGTTTCAGAGCATCGTCAATTTCGAATACGGTAGGTAAAGATGCTTTACCTTGATTTTGTGTGCCTTTATTCGATTTAGCTTGTTTAACGATATCTTCAGCACCGCGGACGCTTAGGTTTTCTTTTTCGATTCTTCTAAACAATGCTATTTGTTCATCGGTATCATCGACACCTAAAATAGCCTTAGCGTGCCCCATTGAAATTTTATTTTCTCTTAGAGCCACTTGCACTTCTTCGGGCAAGCGTAAAAGACGCAAGTAATTACTTACAGTGCTTCTATCTTTACCAACACGGTCACCAAGTTCTTCTTGTTTCAGACTGCACTCTTCTAATAGACGTTTATAACTCAGGGAAACTTCAATCGGATTTAGGTTTTCTCTTTGAATATTTTCGATGAGCGCCATTTCCAGCATTTCCTGGTCATTAGCAATACGTACATAAGCTGGTAATTTAGTTAGTCCAGCTAATATTGAGGCCCTTGTGCGTCTTTCTCCACTTATGAGTTGGTATTTATCATAGCCCATTTTACGGACAGTGACAGGCTGAATAAGCCCGTGAACTTTAATAGATTCAGAAAGTTCTTCGAGTGCTTTTTCTTCAAATTCTGTTCTTGGTTGAAATGGATTGGCTTCGATATCCGCAATATCAATTAAGTGCACACCGCCACCAGCTCTGTATTCAGAAGAAACGGTTATATCTGTTTCAGCATTATTTAATAGAGCAGAAAGCCCTCTACCCAATCCGCCTTTTTTCGGTTTATTTAAATCTTTACTCATGAATTTACGATTTGTGTATTACATTACCTTTTCGGTTTTTTCCATTTTAGTCATGCCATTTCTTTGCAAAATTTCTCTTGCTAAGTTTAAGTATGTTGTAGAACCCTTAGAAGATACGTCGTGAGAAATTACGGGGATACCAAAACTAGGAGCTTCACTTAGCTTAGTATTACGAGGAATAATAGTATCAAACACTAAATCTTGGAAGTGCATTTTAACATCTTCTACAACGTGATTACTTAGACGTAATCGAGAGTCATACATAGTTAATAAGATACCTTCAATAGAGAGATTTTTATTCAATTCTTTTTGAACAATTCGGATTGTATTAAGTAATTTTCCAAGACCTTCTAAGGCAAAATATTCGCATTGAACAGGAATAATAATTGAATCTGCAGCACACAAAGAATTAGTTGTAATTAGTCCAAGAGAAGGCGAGCAATCGATGACAATAAAATCGTATTCTTTTTTTATTTCTTCGAAAGCTGATTTCATGACACGTTCTCTATTAGGCAAATCAATCATTTCTAATTCTGCTCCAACTAAATTAATATTAGATGGCAACAAATCCAGGTATTTTAGATCCGATTTCAAAATTAAGTCTTTAGCAGACATATCATTGACTAAGCAATCATAGAGACCAACTTTGATATTTTGTGGATCAAATCCAATACCAGATGAAGAGTTAGCTTGAGGATCGGCATCGACTAGCAATGTTTTGAATTCAAGAACAGCCAGACTGGCGGCTAAGTTGATAGCAGTAGTTGTTTTGCCTACGCCACCTTTCTGATTGGCAATTGTGATAATCTTTCCCATTTTATTTTACTTGACTAAATATCTATAGTTTGTCCTATTTGCATTAAAGTTAACAGTTTACCTGCTTGATTGAAGTGGTTTACTGCTTCATCGTGGTCTATGGTAATATAACCAAACGTATCGTAATGCATTCCAATAATATGATTGCATTTTAAAAATTTGGAAGCAGTTATCGCATCAACCACATCCATTGTGAAATTGCTCCCTATTGGCAAGAAAGCAAAGTTTAAATTATGACGCTCAGATATCAATTGCATATCTAAGGTAAGTGCCGTATCTCCACTATAATAAAACACTTTTTCTTCACTGCGAATAACGAATCCACAAGGTTGACCAGCATACGAACCATCTTGAAAAGAACTCGAATGCACGGCTTTAACCATTTGAACTGTTCCAAAGTCAAAAGTCCATGATCCTCCAATATTCATAGGGTGATTATGAGTATGACCTTGATTGCCGGCCCATTCGCAAATTTCCCAAATTCCGATGATTTGTGCATTGGTTCTAGTCGCTATTTCTAAAGCATCTGCAATATGGTCTTGATGACCGTGACTAAGGAAGATATAATCGGCTTCAATGCTAGTGATATCAATGTCTTTAGCCAATGGATTTTGACGAATAAATGGATCAAATAATAAATTTTTTCCACCTGTGTGAATACCAAAACATGAGTGTCCGTAATATTTTACCTTCATTTGCACTTATTATTGAACTTTCAAAAATATGATTAACCATCTTAGAAATACCCTAAAAGCAGTTCTATTTTTCCCCATTTTGTATGGTATAAATGGTTGTCAAAATGTGGATAATTTGAAATTTTCGAATTACTTTTTCTATAACGAAGATCAAAATATTAGCACTTTGGATCCAGCTTTTGCCAGAGCTCAAAGCGAGATATGGGTGATATCACAGTTGTTTGAAGGATTGGTAGAATACGATGATTCTCTGAATATTTGTCCTGGTCTCGCTAAATCCTGGACTATTTCTGATTCTGGTAAATCCTATTTATTTAATTTAAGGACAAATGTTTATTTTCATTCGGAGGGAATTCTCAAAGGTAAAAGTCGAAAAATGACTGCTATTGATGTCGTTAATTCTTTTAAACGAATTGCAAATCCGAAAACCGCTTCTCCTGGTGCATGGGTTTTTAATGATAAAATGGATCTACGCTGTTTCAATACCAATGATTCTGTGCCATTTCCCGTTTTTGCTATCAATGATAGTACTGTAGAAATAAAATTATTACACGCTTTCAAACCTTTCTTAGGGATATTAGCTATGTATTATTGTTTTATTGTGCCTGTCGAATGCACTGGCCCCGAATTTAGAAATCATCCTATCGGAACAGGTCCTTTTAAATTTGTTAAATGGGAAGAAGAAGTGGCCATTCTTTTGCATCGTAATCCACTTTATTATCGATTTAAAAATGGAGACAGACTGCCATACTTAGATGGTATCATGATAGAAAATGTTAAAAATAAACAAACAGCCTTCATGAAGTTTGTTCAAGGTGAATACGATTTTTTTAATGGGGTAGATGCAACTATTAAAGATGAAATGTTAGATAAAAAGGGCCGATTAAAACCTAAATATCATCAGCGTTTTAATCTTATTAAATCACCTTTTTTAAACACAGAATATTTAGGATTTAATATTGGAGACAATTTTTTAAATCATCCTTTGAGTAATGTTCACCTCAGAAAAGCAATTAACTTCGCTATTGATAGAAAGAAGATGATTGCTTATTTGCGCAATGGTATTGGAACTTCCGAAACTTATGGTTTTGTGCCTATAGGAATGCCTGGTTATCCTTATAATGATTTAATCTTGAATCAATACAATTTAGATTCAGCTTTTCATCATCTTCAATTAAGTGGCTTAAATCTAAAGGAAACAGAAGAAATCGTTATTAATACTACTCAAGATTATTTAGAGTTGATGATTTTTGTTCAAAAGGAAATGCAAAAAATTGGATTAAAAGTTAAAATTGAAGTACATCCTTCTAGTTTTTTAAGACAATTGAAAAAAGACCAAAGAATAAATTGTTTTAGAGGTAGCTGGATTGCGGATTATCCAGATCCTGAAAATTATTTAATCTGTTTTAAAACTGAAAATTTTAGTCCAGCTGGTCCAAATTATTTTCATTTTTCTGATACTCGATTTGATGCATTATTTAATAAGGCCAATGCTGAAATAGACAATACTAAACGTTTAAAAATTATGGCAAAGGCTGAACAATTAATGCAAAACACAGTGCCTTGTATTGTTTTGTATTATGACGAAAGTATTAGAATGACTCAGAATTGGATAGAAGGTCTTAAATCCAATCCAATAAACTTCATAAGACTCAGAGAAGTGAAAAAAAATAAAAAATAAATTAATCTGTTAATCGCTCTTTAAGTCGATCGAGGTATTTCCATTCGAGTAAATGTAATTGTAATTCATCCCAATTTTTCTGAATGGCTTTTTCTCTAATCTGACTTAATGTTTCTTGACGAATAGCACTAATTTTATCTTCTATTTCATATCGATTATCCTCGTTTAGTTCATCGATGGTTTCATTTAATTCGAGCATTTCCATTAGAAAAGATTGAGGAAGTTGTCTATTTTCGGAAATGTCGGCTAATAAATCAATAAGATAGCTGGCTCGACTTATTTCTGATAGAAGGGTTTTATAAGCCAAGTTATTATAGGCGCTAGCCATTACTGCTATAGTATGTGATTGCGGATCATTGGCATAAAAATCTGGATGAAAGACTTTGCTTTTTTCTAAGAAGGCAGTTTTTAGTTCTTCATTAGAAATTTCAAAGGTTGGTTCTAAACCATAGAAGCTAAAATAATCTCGAGTATCGGGTTTTTCGAGCTTCACAGTGACATTATTTAAATATCAATTTATAGATATCGTTACCAAAAGCAAAGACCATTAAGCTCAGTAATAAAACCATACCGATTACTTGCATAACTGACATGAATTTGTCGCTCAGCGGACGTCTAATAATCATTTCGACTAATAGAAATAAAACGTGTCCACCATCGAGAGCCGGAATTGGCAATAAGTTCATAAATGCCAATACCAAAGACAATAACCCAGTTAATGCCCAAAATTTTTCCCAAATCCATTGGTCACCAAAAACTTTGGCCAATTGTATAGGCCCCATTAACGATTTGGTAGGATCTA
>JADLHV010000097.1 GCA_020848595.1 Bacteroidia bacterium | reverse complement strand
GCACTAAATATAGTTGAGCACTAACGTTTAGGAACAAAATTTTCACCCAAATAAAAAAAAAAAGGCATGAGTGGTTGAAAACAATTAGTGCTAGCACTGAACATAGTTGAGCACTAATATTTGAAATCAAAATTTTCACCCAAATAAAAAAAAAGGGCATGAGTGGTTGAAATCTAAAAATGTTAGCACTAAACATGTTTATACACTTTGTTTAGGATCTAATATTTCACCCAAATAAAAAAAAAGGGCATGAGTGGTTGAAAACTAAAAAATGTTAGCACTAAACATGTTTATACATTTTGTTTAGGATCTAATATTTCACCCGAATAAAATAAAGGGCATGACTAGTTGAAATCTAAAAGAATTGAGCACTAAACATCAATAAATCTAATGTTCAAAAAAAACTCAACAAAAAACAAAGCCTCTTCTTAAACTTGCGATTACTAAAAAGAAACAGCTAACAAAATTATTGAATCACAAAATGAACCGATTTAACTCCAGTAGATTGATAAAGAACCAAAGTATAGACACCAGCGGCTAGTCCATCAAGAGTAAAATCATTAGTACCATTTAAATTCTCTGATTTTTTTATTTCTTTTCCACTCGAATCATAAATAGTAAAAGCATATTCATCTCCATTGATAGATTCTATATGGATATTACTAAAACCATTACCTGGATTCGGATAAATATCTACTTGTAAATCATTGTTATCAATATTATCGACACTCATATTAAAAGTAGTCATAAACTGATACAAATGTTTAGTTCCAAAATCAGCATTAAAGTTTTTAAGCATTGCATTAGAATTGCCATTGCGCAATTGAATATAACCAGTGCCATCATTTGGATTAGCCCACCAATCTAGTCCATCTTCATTTAATGGATTAGAAGAAGGTGGATTACCTTCATCAGAAAATTCGAAAGTATAACAAATATTATTTCCCAAATAAACGGTATCACGATAAATTGTATTAGCAGCAAATCCACTCTTTTGAACAATGATATTGCCTTTAGCATCCGTCAATTTATAACTATTTTCGGTAGGAGCATTATTGGATTTAAAAACAATATAAACCTTATTGGGATGAACTGGAGATCTTTTAATTGTTGAGTAAGCTGTATTGTCATCGAGATATTCGTCGACCATATCATTCACTTTAGTGATAGTAGCAAAGAAAGTATTTCCAGCGCCACTCCAGTCGTAAACAGCTTCTAATTCAACAGTACCACTCTCAAATGGTGCAATATTACAAGGCACCCAAATGCTATGCACTTTACCTCCAAGTTTGCCATCATCGAACACTAATCTTTTAAGTGTATCTTTACCCATATTGCGGACTTTAATTAAAGGTGCGCCACAAATTGGATTGTATCTTAAATAGTCGAAATGTTCAGAAGGGGCAATAATATCTTCTATAGCGGCATCAATTTGTTTTCTATTATCTTTAAAGAACAAGGCATAAGAGGTTAAGACATAATTGGCGCTTCCACCGGCGGTATTAGAATAGTCTTGCATTTTAATTTGGAAACTATGATTGGTGCCAGGACTTAAAAGTAGGAATTTATCGTCTGGAATTACAGGAGCTCCCGGGCACCATCCAGCGCGGTCGTATATCCATGTGCCGGCTTGAGGATATAAAGAGTTCCAACCACAATCGTTTCTCCAAACTTGTTGCTTAGAAATTACTTGATTGTCTAAATATATGGTTCGTTCTTTATTACAAAATTCAGAACAGTTTTCTTGTTGATCCATGCCATGACCAGTTTGTATGGTTTTAAAAGACACCATATCCGCATCAGTAGGCATAGTGAAATTTTGTTCAGTTACGACATTCGAAAATGGATTATTTACATTGCCATAAGGAGCATTTAATTGATACATAGTTTGAAAACCTTCTGGAATACGCGCAGGCACTCCTTCAACAAAATGATAATCCATAGTTACAGTCCAGCCTCTATCGGTATTACCTTCATAACCCGAATGTTGATAGATGATTTCAACTGAATCGTGCAACAAATAGGAGAAATCGGTTAGATCGTAATACCAACCATGTTTCCAGTTCATTGAGCTGTTCCAATAAAATCCATAAGGGGTAATAAATCGAGCCAATTCATGACGAACACCATTTTTTTTCAAATAGATATGATTGCCATAATCCCATTCTCCGCATTTTAATCCCGGAGCACAACCAAATTCGAGGTACATATACACTTTTCTATATTGAACGCCAGAGTCAGGGAATTCTACTTTAGAAGGATATTCAGTGACGCCAACAGAGGGGTTTGTTTTAATAACGACTTTAGAATGTGTCGTAACAGTAGTGGTATCTGCAGCCTTAGATGCAACAAAACAAGAAATGAATAAAATTAGTACAAGTGCTCTTTTCATAAAGCAAATATACTAAAGTTAGATATAAATCTTTAAAGAATGGATTTTAATCGAAATGGAATTGAAATTTAATAATTGTAAATCCGTTTATTCAACGACCCAACTATTTTTTGAAATAAGTAATTGATTAAATGCCGCAGTCTTATCTTCAATTTTTCTTTCGTTAATTTGTTCATTTAAAATGCCATCAAAAGTTGATTTTTGATCATCAATATAAAATATTCCAAATGGGCGAGGCAAATCTGAATAATCTGAAAATCGAGCTAAAATATACGCTTTAAACATATCTTTTTCGTCGTGTACCCACAAATGGTCAATATTGTTGTCTATTAAATCAACTACTTTAGGGGTCATGCCATCTAAGACAATGCCTTGCGTAGCGTTATTGAATATAAGAGGCTTTCCATGTTCAAGAAAAAGCGTATGTTCTGGTTTAGATGTTTTTTCGGTATACAATTCAAAAGTACCATCATTAAAAACATTGCAATTTTGATAGATTTCTACCAATGAAGTTCCGGCATGATAGTAGGCTCTCTTATAAATTTCTTGTTGATGTTTAGGGTCTCTATCCATAGTTCTAGCGATAAAGGTTCCATTCGCCCCAAGTGCTAAGGCTAATGGATTAAAAGGCATATCTGCAACACCAACTGGCGAAGATTTAGTAATTTTTCCTTGTTCGCTGGTAGGAGAAAATTGGCCTTTAGTGAGTCCATAAATTTGATTATTGAACAAAAGGATATTTAAATCTGGATTGCGTCGAAGTGTATGAATAAGATGATTACCGCCAATACTAAGCGCATCGCCATCACCAGTAATAACCCATACACTTAACTCAGGTTTAGCTGATTTCAGTCCTGTTGCAATAGCAGTGGCACGTCCATGAATTGAGTGCATGCCATAGGTATCCATGTAATAAGGGAAACGCGAAGAACAACCAATTCCAGAAACAAAAACAAATTCGTGTTTAGGTCGACCAAAATCTGGCAATATTTTTTGTACACTTTTAAGTATGGCATAGTCACCACAACCAGGACACCACCTAACTTCTTGATCGGTTTCTAATTCCTTAGAGGTAAACAATATTTTATTATCCGTGAGTTCCATTAGTTTATATTCTGTTTAACAATTTCCTTAATTTCCATAATTTGAAAAGGTTGTCCTTGGATTTTATTGATGCCTATAGCATTAATCAAATATTTATCTCTAAGTACTTTAATCAATTGACCATTGTTTAATTCAGCTACAAAAACTTGATCAAAAGATTGAATGATTTCGCCTAAGTTTTTAGGAAATGGACTTAAATATTGGATATGAATTTGCGCGATATCTATACCTTCATCTCTTAGTTCTCTAACAGCAGTTGTAATACTGCCGTAGGTGCTTCCCCATCCAATTATAAGCGATTTTGATTGAGTATTTCCATTTTCAAAAGTTTGAAGCGGAATAAAATTAGCTACATTTTCAACTTTAGCAGCTCTAACTTTAACCATTAGTTCGTGGTTAGCTGGGTCGTAACTGATATTTCCTGTAATGTTTTCCTTTTCTAAACCACCGATTCGATGTTCCATGCCTGGAGTTCCGGGAACCGCATGAAATCTAGACAAATCATCTTGTCTTTCGTAAGGTTGATAAACTTTATTTTGTAGATTTTCGGTAATATAATGG
>JADLHV010000096.1 GCA_020848595.1 Bacteroidia bacterium | reverse complement strand
ATTTAATCTTAATAAATGCTCTTGATTAATTCGATCCACATCGGCATTATGGGTATATAATCGTGTAATCAGACCAAGTTCTTTAGGATTATTTTTCATTGCAGAAGTCAAACTATCCATTGTAGATTGAGACGCATTACCTTCTCTGATTTCATTTAGAATTTGATTTAATTGGTTATCAGATTGTCTATGTTGTTCATTGATATAGCAAATAGTAGGAGAAGCTTCGAGCCAAGCTTGAGACATAAATGCAAATTTATCTCTGTTTTCCTCACCGGGCTTACCAACGGGAGGTAATTGAAAAAAGTCGCCACAAAACACCATTTGCACACCACCAAAAGCTTGTTCATTTTGTTTAAAAAATTTCATTACCATATTGACCAATTCTAATTGTTGTTTATGCAACATAGAAATTTCATCAATAATGAGGACTTGAACTTTTTCGAGTTTGCTTTTAATATACTTTTTAGCCTTCATGGACTGTAAATCTTTGGGACCTAAAGTATCTTTAACTCCGATTCCAGACCAAGAGTGAATGGTCATTCCATTCATATGCGTAGCTGCAATCCCGGTATATGCTGTAATAGCTACCGGGATTTTCTTTTCTTTTAGATAATCAATAAAACGATTTAAAACGTATGTTTTGCCTGCCCCAGCCGAACCTGTAAGAAACACATTCTTACCAGATTTCAGTATGGCTAGCGCCTTACTCTGCCTCATCATAATTAACCATAAAATTAATGATTAATCACGATACTGCAAGAGGAATTTTTGCCGTTTTTCGAAAGTGTAATCGTATAAATTCCCGAATTTAGCTCAGAAACATTCAACTCAGCTAACTCTTCTAAACTACTTACTCTCATCATTTCACGACCATACATATCAGTAACAATTATTTCGGCACCGAATGCATCCTTAATTTGAATAAAATTATTAGCAGGATTAGGATAAACAGTTAAACTAGAAGTATTTTTAACTTGAACTAAACCAGTTCCATTTACTTTGATATAATCAACCTTAGTTTTTTGAGTAGAACCCTCGTCGTTAGTTGCAATTAAAGTAATAGTAAAATTATCTCCATTAGTAAATTTAACATTAGGAATCTTTGAATTAGAATCGGTTCCATTCATCCAAATATAATTTACTGGTGTAATACGCCAAATCCAAGAAGTAGGCGTATTAGTAGACAAATCTATCAGACTAATGACCTCATCGACTATTGGAGTTGTTTTAGTTGCCATAAAATCGGCTACAGGCGGAGCCGTAACACTACTAATAGCAATATAACTATTTTTAAGTAAAGAATCGGCACCCGATGAATTTGATACATATAACTTGATATTATAAGTACCCGATTGACTAAAAGATAAGTAGATTAGACTATCGTTGATGGTAGAACCATTTAATAAAGTATAACTAGCAGGAGAAATTGTCCATTTATAAGTATCAGGCAAACTAGTAGAAGTTGAAGTAAGAATGACAGTTTGACCTTTAGTTGCAGTAGTTGAAGACGCAGTAAAACTACAAACAGGACGAAGATTTGGGCTAATACTTCTAACAACATTATTACCCATATCGACTACAAAAATAAGATTTTGTTTAGGATGGTAAACGATTCCAGTGATATCTTCGAAACGAGCACTAACACCATCTGCATCGATATAGCCTTGTTGTGAATTACTTCCAACATATAAACTTAGTACATTATTATCATATCTTTTTACGCATAAAGCCTCGGCAATAAAAAGAGAAGTACCTACCTTACAAATATCTTTAGGTCCAAACAATCCAGTTGTAATTAAATCAGTAACTGCACCAGTACTCATATCAATTTTACGAATAGCAGAATTTCCATAGTCGGCAACCAACAAGAAATTTCCATCAATAAACACATTAAAAGGAGCAGAAAATTTAGCTGCGGTACCCATTCCATTAACATGACCAGAATTACCAGCAGAGCCTGCAAAAGTAGAAACAGTGCCATTAGAAATTTTTCTAATACAGTGATTAGCTCTATCGGCCAAATAAACATCTCCATTAGGAGCGACAGCAATACCAACAGGTTGATTAAATTTAGCTGAAGTAGTGGCACCATCTAAAAAAGAGCCATTTAATTGTTTAACACCAGCAAAAGTAGAGACTATTTGTTGAGTACTGTTATTAATATAACGTTCCATTTTTCTAATTTGGTTATTATCCAAATCAGCAATAAGGAGTTCGTTAGTATTTGGATTGATAGCAATACCAGCAGGTCGAGAGAAACGAGCTTGAGAACCAGCCAAATCTTTGCTATCGGCGGCACCGGGATCACTAGGGTCGAGCGCATAGCCAGCAGCTAAGAAAGCTCTATCACTGTGGATCCAAAAAAGATTGTGTTCATTAGAAACGTAGATTCTGCCAGCGGTATCAACTTCAATGCCCATAGGAGCCGAAAAAAGAACCGTGTCTTTGTGATTGTTACGATAGCCAGTATAACTGCCGCTACCTTTGTACTGCATACCCGCGTGAGTACGCACAGTTTGCGCTAATACACTGGCGCTAAACAGTGTAAATAGACTGAAAATTATATATCTCATTTTGTTAACTTGTAGTCACATTAAATAGAAGAAATGGCATTAGCCACATTCTTCTCAATAACATCAAGGACATTAATATAATCTCTGCCCTCGAACTTTCGGCCCGTCATGGCCTCATATAATTCAGTGTACCTATCGGTAACGCTAAAAACAAATTCATCCGTCATTTCAGGAACTAATTGTCCTTCGAGACCTTGAAATCCGTTTTCCATCAGCCATTCACGAACAAATTCCTTTGATAGCTGCTTTTGCGGTTTACCTGCTTTTTGAAGATTTTCATAAGAATCCAGATAAAAGAATCTACTGGAGTCAGGGGTATGCACTTCATCAATTAAAGTTAATTTTTTGTCGTGCAAACCGAATTCATATTTGGTATCAACCAAAATTAGTCCGCGTTCTGCTGCCATTTGAGTTCCTCTCTCATATAACTTCAAAGCCGCATCTACCATTTGATCGATGACCTTTTTAGTGCAAATTTTTCTTGTAACGATGTCTTCTAGACTGATATCTTCATCATGTCCTTCTTGACTTTTGGTGGCAGGCGTAATAATTGGTTCTGGAAATTTATCATTTTCCTTTAAACCATCGGGCATTCTTACACCACAAATCATTCTTTCGCCTGTCTTATAGACTCTCCAAGCATGTCCACATAAGTATCCTCTAACAACAATCTCAATTGGAATTGCTTCACAATTAATTCCAATAGTAACATTTGGGTCTGGTATAGACAATTTCCAATTTGGAATAATATCCTTTGTTGCATCTAAAAAGTATGCTGCCAATTGAGTTAACACCTCACCTTTATGCGGAATAGCCCTTGGTAATACATGATCAAATGCCGAAATTCTATCACAAGCCACCATCACCACATGATCATTTTTAATCGTGTAAACATCACGGACCTTGCCTCTGTAAAAATTCGTCTGATCTTTAAAGAAGTAATTGGTCGCCATTAACCCCTTTTCTACTTTCGTCATTGATTGAGTCATTTTTTTCAAATAAATAGCAAAAATACAATTCTTTCACTAAACGTAACTATTTTTTTACATTTGGTTTGTTTTAATTACTTATCCGAATCGGTTTTAGCCTCGTAGGCCCTAATAATATCTTTTACTAAACGGTGTCGTACAACATCATCTACATTCAATGTTACCATACTAATTCCTTTTAT
>JADLHV010000095.1 GCA_020848595.1 Bacteroidia bacterium | reverse complement strand
TAATTTTTTAAATCTTAAAGAGATTAACAAATACGAAGCCCTCAAAGTTGGATATCATATTGTAACAAGTCCATACTCTAAAAATTTTCCTGAGAATATTCCTATTGGTACAATCGAGAAAATAGAAAAGAATTCTAAGGAAACCTATTATAGAATTAGAGTTAGGTCGGCAGTTAATTTCGGTAAAATTCAATCTGTTTACATAGTGTTAGATATGTTTAAGGATGAGATTGAAAAATTAGAAAGAAAGGTTGAAGAACAGCAAAAGAAGGGTAAATGATATTAAATATATTTAAATATCTCGGACTGTGTTTGTTCGTTCTTTTAGTGCAAGAATTTATTCTTAGGAATTTATTCATGAGTAATCGTTTTGCATTTCTAGTTCAGCCTCAATTGATTGTTATGTTCTTAGTATTATTACCACCTTCGATGTCGCATAATTGGATGATTATTGTTTCATTTTTAGCTGGTTTTATTTTTGATGTCAATTTTGAAAGTTGGGGCATACACGCTGGTATAAGTACTTTGGTTGGTTATACACGTTATTATGCAACTAAAGAAGTTGAAACTGTTATTGCTGCTAGAGATGAAGAAAATCAAATTTGGACTTCTAAAAAGGGAGGGACTTGGAAATGGACATACTTTTTGACTTTCATTGCTATTTATCATTTTCTATATTTATTGCTCGAATCACATGGTAGTAATTTTTTTACTAGAGTACTACCTGCGTTTATCAGTAGCACTGTAATTGCTTTTTTATTAGTGCTAATCTTTGAGAATGTTTTATATAAACCAGCTCGTAATTAAAATATGGAAAAGAGTAATAGGTTGTTTGTTTTCATAGGAGCCTTAGTACTGATTGGACTAATTTTCATTACTCGTTTATTCTTTTTGCAAATTATTGATACATCTAATTATTATAAAGCTCAAGCGTATGGTTCTAATGAAATAACTATTTATCCTGCAAGGGGAACAATAGTCGATAGAAACGGTCAGTTGATGGTGTATAACGATGCAAGTTATGATTTGATGGTTGTGCCTCAGAAAGCAAAGGATTTTGATAAAGTAGCTTTGTGTAAAGAGTTAATTATTGATACAACAGAGTTCAATAAAAGACTTAAAAAAGCAGCTCGCTATAATCCTCGTGAAGCTTCTGTTATTTATAAGAATTTGCCGTTCTATCTCTATACTCGATTACAAGAAGTGTTGTACCAATATCCTGCATTTTATATTGAAACTAAAATTGATAGACGATACAATATTAATGGTGCTGCACATTTATTAGGCTATATGGGCGAGGTTAGTGAGCGTGAATTAGAAAAGGATAAATATTATAAACCTGGAGACGTAAAAGGGATAACAGGATTGGAAAAATCGTATGAAAAATATTTACGAGGCATTAAAGGTAAAAAAGTTGTTTTAGTTGATAAATTTAGTAAGCAACAAGGCAGTTTTGCAGGAGGAAAATTTGATAGTCTTCCAACTGCCGGTGAAAATATTATATCATCTATAGATTTGAATTTACAGATCTATGCAGAAATGTTACTCGCTAATAAAATTGGTTCAATTGTGGCTATAGAGCCTGCAACTGGCGAAGTATTGTGCATAGTTAATAATCCTAACTATGATCCAAATTTACTGGTTGGTCAACAACGTAATAGAAATTTTAGTGCTTTATTGCTAGATCCTTCAAAACCGCTTTTTAATAGAGCACTTAAAGCACCCTATCCACCTGGGTCAACTTTTAAGACCGTTCAGGCGTTAATTGGATTGCAAGAAGGCGTTTTGACTCCAGGTACAAGATATCCATGTCATGGAGGTTATCGTATGGGCTCTATAACAGTAGGTTGTCACTCGCATGCATCACCATTAGATTTAGAAAATAGTATTACAAAAAGCTGTAATGCTTATTATTGTCATGTCTATAGAAGTATATTAGATAATCCAAAGTATTCGAGTGTTCAAGCAGCCTATTTGCAATGGACAAAGTATTTGAATAGTTTTGGTATCGGCACAAAGACAGGCATAGATTTACCTGAAGAGTCGTCGGGAATTGTTAAAAAGTCGGCATATTTTGAACGAGTATTTGGAAAAAATTGGCGTTCTTCAAATGTTGTATCAATATCTATTGGACAAGGAGAAATTGGACTAACACCATTGCAAATGGCGAATGTCGCTGCGATTATAGCAAATAGAGGTTATTATTATACACCGCATGTAGTACGTTCAATTGGTGATGCACAATATGTTCGAGAAGAATTTTTAAAGCGTCATTACACATTAATTGAAGAGCGTCATTTCGATTCTGTTATTGCTGGTATGGCTAAAGTTTGTAAGCCAGGTGGTACCGCTGGTAGAACAGGTATTGAAGGAATTGATATTTGTGGTAAAACAGGAACGGCTCAAAATCCACATGGAAAAGATCATTCAATTTTTATTGCATTTGCGCCAAGAGTTAATCCCAAAATAGCGATTTGTGTTATTGTTGAAAATGGAGGATTTGGAGCAGATTATGCCGCACCAATTGCTAATTTGCTTATTGAAAGATATATGGCTACAGATAAGACTGCGCCATCAAGTAAACCCGAAATGCAGAAGCGTATGTTGACTGCAAATTTAACAGGTAAAAAATTGAGCGCATCAGATTCATTAAAAGCACTAGTAACTAAAACAATTAAATAATTGGATGAGAAATTACATATCGATTGGTTAACGGTTTCTCTTTATATAATAATTGTTTTATTTGGAGCTGTAAATATCTATTCTGCAAATAGCGGTGTAAATGAAGCCATAAGTTTAGATTTTTCAAAAGAATATGGAAAGCAAGTAATCTGGATTGGAATAAGTGCCATTATAGTTTTTCTAATCTTATTAACCGATTACAAGTTTTTTAATTTCTCAGCCTACGGAATATATATAATTATTATTGGAATGTTGTTAGCATTATTAGCAACGGGTTCGTTTAATAAAGGTGCACAGGCATGGTTTAAAATAGGCGCATTTAAACTACAACCAAGTGAGTTTGCAAAATATGCTACTGCCTTAGCTTTAGCTAAGTTTCTTGGCACATTCGATGTTAAATTTGAAGGGCGCCGAAATCAACTTATTAGTTTTGGAATTCTCTTATTACCTATGATGCTAACATTGCTCCAGAATGATACTGGTTCTGCATTAGTGTTTACTTGTTTTATTTTAGTACTTTTTAGAGAAGGTTTGTCTGGCTGGTGGTTAGTACTCGGATTTTATCTGATTACTATCTTTGTATTGACAATTATAATTCCATCTTGGTATATACTTTTAGCGTTGTTGTTAATATTAGCAGGATTTATATATTTTATCTACAAACAGAAGCAGTTAATGATGGTTTCTATTCTTATTTTTATTGTATCTGCTGTTTATATTATAGGTTTAGATTTTGCTTTCTCGAAAATATTGAAGCCACATCAACAACAAAGAATTTTAGTGACATTAAATCAAGATGTAGATGAATATTATGCTAATAAGCAGAAGAGTTTCAGTTTTTTCAAATTCGAGAAGAAAGAAAATGATAAAAAATCAGAATCAAAGCGCGATTACAGTTATAATGTTCGTCAATCAAAAATCAGTATAGGAGCTGGTCGCTGGTGGGGTAATGGATTTAATAATGGAACCCAGACGAAAGCTAAATTAGTGCCTGAACAACATACAGATTTTATATTTTGCACTGTTGGAGAAGAGTATGGCTTTGTTGGATCATCCATTTTTTTAATACTCTATTTACTTTTTATCGGTCGAATATTTTATTTAGCAGAACGTCAAAAAAATGTTTTTTCTAGAGTGTTTGGCTATTGCACTGGTTCTATTATATTTTTCCATTTTTTTATTAATATAGGCATGGCAATAGGTGTTTTGCCTGTTATAGGAATTCCATTGCCGTTTATGAGCTATGGAGGCTCGTCGCTCATCAGTTTCAGTATGTTGCTGTTTACATTTTTGAAATTAGATGCCAACAGAGTGAATGAAATTTCTAGATTGTATTAATAAAATAAAGTATAATTATATTTTGAAATGCGAGCGATCATTGGCTTTGATAATTTCGAAGACCTTTCCATTAAACTCTAATTCATACAGGCATAAATTATCGTGTTGCCATATTTCCATTTCTTTCAGTGGGATACCAGTCAATAAGCATAAAAAGCTTCTTAATGCCCTTCCATGCATACATATAAGAACTAGTTTTTCTTCAGGTTTAGACATTAAATGTTTTAATCCTTGATGCTGACGTTGATACATTTCAAGAGGTGTTTCACCACCTTCGATACTTGAATCAACATGTCCTTGACTCCAATTATTGACCACATTTTTATAGAGAGCAGCGGTTTCGGGACTGCTTTTTCGTCCTTCCATAATACCCCAATTGATTTCATTAAATTCTGTCATAGCCGAATGTGGAATGCCTTTGTTTATAAAGCCTTCAATACTTTGGATGCTGCGTTTAAGTTTCGAAGTATATAAATGGTCGTAATCGTGATGGTTATAAGCTTCGAAAAACCAATTAGCTTGTTGTCTTCCAGTTTCGTTAAGATTGCTATCTATACCAGAGCCTTGAATGATGCCTTGTTTATTGAAATCGGTTTGTCCGTGTCGAATCAAATGGATGGTTTTTTGTATCTTCGCATCTTTTAAATCGGTAATGAAATCCATATTTTTTGATACTGCAAATATACGTCTCGAATGGTTGAATGACTATAATAAAAATACTATGGTAGAATATCTTGGTATTGAATTTATAGAATTAGGGGATGATTTTCTAAAAGCTAGAATGCCTGTTAATGATAGAACAGTGCAACCATTAAGGATGTTAAATGGAGGCGCAAGTTTGGCTTTGTCTGAATGTGTTGGAAGTATGGCTGCTAATCTAGTATTTGATAGGACGAAATTCGTAGCTTTAGGCTTAGATTTAAATGGTAATCACCTTAGGCCAGTTATGGAAGGTAGTTGGGTTATTGCTATTGCTAAACCTATTCATATTGGAACAACTACTCAGGTTTGGGAAATAAAAATTGAATCAGAAGATGGTAAATTGGTTCATATTAGTCGATTAACTATGGCTGTTAAGTCTAGAGAATGAGTGGAATAAACCAAGCAATATTCAAATTGCCGGGCGAAGAGCAACTACATTTTATTAGCCAATCTGTTGGAGTGGATAAATTTGTGGTTCATCCGTTTAATAAATTTGGAATAGCTAAAACGATTATAGGAAATATAACCAATTTGACTCTGCAAGATGCAGTTTCAATTGTTAAAAATTGGCCATTGCCAGTATGGGAAGAAAAGCTCAATAAAGTTGATTATACTTCAATTGTTGAAGAATCCATACGCCGAATTAATTTAGGAGAATTTAGCAAAGTTGTACCTGCAAGAACTAAGGTCTTAAAATCTACTACATCTTTAATTGATTTATTCGAAAAGCTTATAAGTCAGTATCCAAATGCGTTTGTTTATGTCTTTTTTATAGAGAATGAAATAATGATTGGAGCCAGTCCAGAAAGTCTACTAATAAAAGATGGGAATGAACTAAAAACGGAAGCACTAGGTGGGACACGAACAGATGGTGTGTATACATCGAAGGAAACCCAAGAACATAGTCATATTGTCGATTATTTAGAATCTATTTTTAATCAATTAAGTTATAGATACAAAAGAGGCCAAACAGAATCTCAAGAAGCCGGTCCCGTAGAACATTTAAGAACTAGATTTGTACTCGAGTCGAATGGTATTCTAAAGGATATTAATTTATTAGAAGCACTACATCCAACACCAGCAGTATGCGGACTGCCTTATAAAGAAGCTAAAGGGTTTTTAGATCAATTTGAACAAATAAATCGAGGATATTATAGTGGTTATATAGGTCCTATGTTTTCCAACGAAAATTTTAATCTGTTTGTCAATCTTAGGTGTGCTGAAGTTTTCGAGGGTACCTACAAATTGTATGCAGGGGCAGGGGTCAATGCCTTATCTGACCCTAAAAAAGAATTTCAGGAAACAGAAAACAAAATGGAAACCATTGCCCAATGGCTTAAAAAGAATTAATTTTGCATTAATATTCATTCAATGTTATTCAAACTAATTATAAATATATTTATAGTATATGGGATTTGGCAATTCATTAAATTATTGACTTCAGTTAATAAGACCCAGGAGAAGTTTCGTCAAAAAATGGATGATATGGGACGTGAACAAGATACCCGAAGCACTGTTTCTTCTAAGAAAAAAGGAGAGGGTGATGGAGAATATATCGACTACGAAGAGATTAAATAAAAAAAGGGGAAAATAAATTTATTTCCCCCTTTGAATATATTTTAATTTTTAATTAAAAATCGTCTGGATCAAGGACAATAGGATCTTTCATAATACCAGATAATTCTTTTACAACTTCTTTTACCATTCTATCAATTGATATAAGAACTTGATCGGTACCTTTATAACCCCTGGTAGTGTTAGCGTAGTATTCTACGTAGGTTTTAATTGGCTTTTCAGTTCCTTTTTCGACTGTATTATGGACAAAATTGGTGAATTTGTATTTGTATTTATCCTCTTTGACTCTAATTTCTATTTTAAATGAAATGGTGCCTAATTGTGTACGAGTTGAGGAGTTAGTACTTATGTAAAGTGGAACAGTTGGACGGATAATCACCCTTCCGTTTTCACCATCTGGCTTAAAATCTTCAATTAGAATTTCCTTAGGAAAAATATTGTCTTTAGGATTTTTCGATTGCTTATAATCCTTGAGATATTTTTTCATCAGGTAGATTTTAGCTCTCCAATAAAGCGAATCTATAGTTCCACCATCATAAACATCATTTTCTAGAGGTTTAAAAGGAACAATACCAGTATAGGTCACTAAATCGGTGATAGTGTCCATAGGCGGTTTAAATCGCTCATATTTTTTAAAAGTAGTTGGAGTGAGGTCGGGTTGATCAGGACGAGTGGTAGTAGATTCATATTCCTCGTAGGAACTTGATGAATCTGAATAAGATGCAGTGTCGAAATTGTATTCCGTTCCAAATGGGTCACTTTCTGGCTGCGCATGCGCATTCATGAAAAAGGAAATGAAAGTAAGTAAAAGTAAAATTCTCATCGTTGTGTTAGTAACGTAAATCGCGTAATCTTATTACAAATTGAGTACCAATTTTTTTATGAAGGGCAAATGTAGTAAATACATCGATATTTTTTCAATAGTTTTTTTACAAGTATTACCTTTGTGATTCAAACATGTTCAATAAAATATTCAACACCTTATTTATTCTGTTAATTTTTGTATTTGTAAGTTCTTGTCAGCATAAGCAAATCGAAAAGATGCCAGATATCAAAGCATTTAATCATTCATTTTCAAATTATGATTCTATTAATTTAGAGCATATTTACTTAGATTTAGCAGTAGATTTTAACAAAAAGGAACTGCATGGTAAAGCAATTTTAGAGATAAATAACACAAGTCAATGTAAATTCCTGATTCTAGACACCAAACAATTATCGATTGAAGATGTAAAATTGGAAGATTCAGTTTCAACAGCATGGAGTCTTGGAGAAGAAGATAAGATATTAGGGCAAGCCTTAGTAATAGAATTGTCAAGTACGACAAAAAAAGTGGCCATTTATTATCACACCAGTCCGGATGCTGAAGCTTTAATGTGGTTAGCTCCAGAACAAACATTAGGAGGGAAATATCCATTCTTGTTTACTCAAAGTCAAGCCATATTAGCTAGAACCTGGGTGCCATGTATGGATGCTCCTGCAGTAAGATTTACTTATTCGGCTGATATAACTTGTGATAAAAATTATCTGCCCTTGATGAGTGCTTCTAATAATTTTAAGAAAAATCCAGAAGGCAGATATCATTTCGAAATGCCACAGCCAATTCCAAGTTATTTATTAGCATTAGCTGTTGGAAATATAGAATTTAGAAGATTAGGTGAAAATTGTGGTGTTTTTGCTGAACCAGAGATGTTAGAAAAAGCGGCAAATGAGTTTGTTGATTTACCAAAAATGATAAAAGCTGCAAGCGGACTATATGGCGATTACGCATGGGGCAGATATGATATCTTAGTTTTGCCTCCTAGTTTCCCATTTGGAGGAATGGAAAATCCAAGATTGACATTTGCTACTCCGACAATTATAGCTGGCGATAAAAGTTTGGTGTCATTAGTTGCTCACGAATTAGCCCATAGTTGGAGTGGTAATCTTGTTACTAATAGAACTTGGGATGATTTTTGGTTAAATGAAGGATTCACAGTTTATTTTGAAGATAGGATTATGGAGCATATTTATGGGAAAAAATATGCCGATCTTTTAATGCAATTAAGCGTGGGAGAATTGCATGCCACCTTAGATGATATGATGCAAAGTGCACCTGGAGATACAAAGCTGAAATTGAATCTTAAAGGACGCAATCCTGATGATGGTGTTTCAGATATTGCCTATGTTAAGGGGGCTATGTTTTTAAAATATTTAGAAAATTTATATGGGAGAAAAGTTTTTGACGATTTCTTAAACGCCTATTTCAATCATTTCAAATGGAAGACAGTTACAACAGAGGAGTTTATAGAATATTTTCAGAATCATATGTCTAAATGGCCTAAAGTAAAACCAGATTTAGATGAATGGATATATCAAGTTGGTTTACCTAAGAATTGTCCTTCAATAGGTAGTACGGAAATAAAACGTCTTGATGAAATGGTCAATAAAATTAATCAAAGTAAGGAGGTTAAGTTAATTGATACTACTGGATTTACTACTCAACATTGGATGCATTTATTAAGAACTCTGAATGCTGACTCTATCACCACAATTATGACTCAAATTGATACAACTTATCATTTGTCAGAAAGCACCAATAGTGAAATTCAGTGTGATTGGTATGTGCTTTGTATTAAAAATAATTATAAAGCAGCATTACCATATATGGAACAATATCTTATGACAGTGGGGCGAAGGAAATTTCTGATTCCTATTTACGAGCAATTATCAGCTACGCCAGAAGGTTTGAAATTAGCTCAATCAATTTATAATAAAGCTAAAAAAGGGTATCATTCTGTTTCGCGTAACACGATTGAGGAAATGTTATTGAAGGATACTAAACATTAAAAACTATCGTTTAAGACAATTGTATGCGGCTATTATTAAGTTTTATCATGTTGTTGGTGGTTTGGTCATTTCAATCCAAACAAACTAAGAATACATTAGATTTTAAAAATATAAGTGTTTTAATAGAACATTCTGATTTTAGCGCCGCTTCGAATCAAATTAATAAGGCATTAGAAGCTCAACCAAACAATACTCAATTTTTATCATTAAAACGAGAAATAGTGATAAGAGATTATAAAAAGAACTATCTATTAGATACATTGGGTAGTTATAATTCATTATTTTCAAAGTTGCCAGGAAATTGTTTAAGTGGAACGCTTACAGAAAAAACACAAAAGGTAATCATCAATAGAATTAATTATTTCAGACGATTAGCAGGCGTTTATGATTCGTGTAGTTTAGATCCAATTTTAAATGAGAAGGCTCAAAAAGCTGCTTTTATGATGCATGTCAATAGTACATTGAACCACGAGCCACCAAGTACTTGGAAATGTTATACAAAAGACGGAGCTTATGCTGCAGGAAGAAGTAATTTGTCGTTAGGCTATGGTTTTTTAGATGCTTTAAGGGGACAAATGGATGATGAAGGAAAAAGCAATGATGCTTGCGGACATAGACGCTGGATTTTGAATCCAAATAATAAACGATTTGGTCATGGCAGTACAAATGAAGCGATGTGTTTATACGTAGTGGATACAGATGTAAAAGGACTTTACAGATTGAATTTTAATGATGATCAATTTGTGGTTTGGCCATCAGCCTACCATTTTCCAATCGATTTGTTACCAGAAAGGTGGAGTTTTTCTTTGTCTAATGCTGAATTTAAAAATGCTAAAGTTTCAGTAACCTTAAATGGAAAGAAACAAACCATTTCCAAGGAAAAAGTCTATGTTGGTTATGCACAAAATACACTTGTTTGGAAAATGCAAAGTCCAATTATTACCGAGGGAACATATACGGTAACAGTAAGTGATGTTTCTGTTTATGACAAAGTTAATATGAAAACAATGTCAAAGTCATTCACATATAAAGTGATTCCAATTAAGATTTCAAAGTAAGAAGAGCAACAGACTCAACATGATGAGTATTAGGGAACATATCTACGGCTCTAATTTTACTCACTATGTAATTTTCAGATAGAAGTGCAATATCTCTTGCTTGTGTTGCTGGATTGCAGCTAACATAAACAATCTTTTGAGGCAAGAGTTCAATTATTTTATTTATCACATCTTGATGCATGCCATCGCGAGGTGGGTCTGTAATAATAACATCAGGTTTTCCATGTTTTTGCACTAATTCATCATTTAGAACAAGTTTCATATCACCAGCATAAAAAGCGGTATTATGAATATTGTTTAATTGCGCATTTTCTAATGCATCTTTAATAGCAGATTCGACATATTCGACACCTGTAACGAATTTTGCTTTAGCAGCAATAAATTGAGCAATAGAGCCAGTTCCAGTATATAAGTCGTAGACATTTTCAGTGCCATTAAGTTGAGCAAACTCACGTGTTATTTTATAAAGTTCGAGCGCTTGTTTAACATTAGTTTGGAAAAATGATTGAGGGCGTATTTTAAATTGGAGATCTTCTAGTTTTTCTGTTAAATAGCCAACACCTTTATAAGTATGAACTTCGAGGTCACTCCAAGTATCATTCTTTTTTTCATTAATAACATAACACCATTCCTTTACCATTGGTAACTGTGGGATTAGTATATCGAAGAGTGTTTTAATTTGTTCAGGTTCATTTTGACCAACAATAAGCACAAGCATCCATTCACCAAGGCTATTGCAACGAATCATTAAGTTGCGCAAAAAACCGTGTTGCTCACGAATATCGTAGAAAGTAAGACCTAGGTTTAATGCTTCAGATTTGACTTTTTCGCGGATAATGTTTGCATCGTCGGGTGCGAGAAAACAAGATTCTAAATCAAGCACTTTATCAAACATGCCAGGAATATGAAACCCTAATGCGGGTAATCTTTTAGGATTTGCCTTATCGAAATGTTCTTCCCATGCTTTGTTACTAAAAGTAAATTCAAGTTTATTTCTGTAATTGTATGCGCTCTCGCAACCAAGGATAGGTAAAAATTCGTCTACCTCAACTTTAGCAATGCGTTGTAGATCATCTTTAACTTGAGTTTCTTTTAGTTTAAGTTGAGCTTTATAATCGAGATGTTGCCATTTGCAGCCGCCACATTTTCCGAAATGAGAACATTTTGGTTCGATTCTATCATCAGAAGCTTTAATTAATTTAGAAATTTGACCTTCGGCATAATTCTTCTTTTGCCTCATTACAGTAATATCTGCAATATCTCCAGGAGCTGCAAAAGGAACAAATATTACTTTGCCATCATGGCGCGCTATAGCCTTTCCTTCGGCTGCAGCAGTTTCTATTTCAACAGATTCTATAAGGAAAGATCTGAATTTCTTTTTATTGGACAAGATTGTCTGCCGGATTATTGTTGAATCATCTTGTTTAGATAGACATTAAATACTGTGCTATCTACATAACCAGAATAAGAATCTATTTTATTGTTATCGCTCAAATCCTTCCACATAAAAGTGTGTGGGTAACCTGGGATTCTGCTGCCTTTGTTTAAGTATAATGCAAGTTGGTCAGAAGAAAGAACTTGTCCATTAACATTGTGATTGCCATTAACCTCAGGATTGAATTTAACTGCTACAGCATACTCATTCATTTTCTTAGAAATGCCATGATTATCGTAGGTCCATTTGTCCATTACTTTACACCATGTGCACCAATTAGTATAAACATCAACAACGAGAACTTTCTTTTCTTTTTTAGCTTTAGCATAACCATCAGACATATTATACCAAGTAATCTTTGCTTCATTAGCACTTTGAGTACTAGAAGATTCAGGTTGAGTAGATTTTTTAGCTTTGGTCTTTTTAACTGTTTTCTTAGTTGGTTTTGGTTGGTTATTCACATAAGTAAATGAAGTTACACCAATTGCCAAAGCACTGATAATAGAAAGAAATAAAATTTTGCGAAACATATTTGTTACTTTATTACAAAAGTACCAAAAAACAAGCCAAATTCAAAAGACCTTAACAGACATGACAGATTTGTGACGATATTTATTGTTGTAAAGCCTCTTCAATCTTCATTAGAGGGCGAATGAGATTGAATAAAATCATCGAATTTAATTAAAGATTTATATTGAATTATTTTTTGAATATTTTCTTTTGATTCAGATTTAAGGTGATTGTTGAACAATTTAAAATAGAAATATTGATCTTTATATTCATAGGGGATTTTCATAGTATTGAGTGCCGATTTTACGGTTTCTTCGCCTAGAGCTTCGAGTAAATAAGGAGAATAGTAGTTTTCAAATGAAACAGACATAGGTCCAAAATCCTTTATTTCTTTAGAGGTTTTACCTGGATTGCATTCATATTTATAATAGTTGTGAGAAGGTACAAGTTCTGGGAATAACAGTTTATTACGAATGTCGGCACCATTATGTTCGAGCATTTCGATTTGATGCTCATTTTGTCGACTTTTAAAACTGGCATTATCAATGAATCGACTAATAAAAGGTAAGTTATTTAACTTTAATACATCTTCTATTTGGATAAAATTTGGACTATGTTCGAAGGTTAACATGACACCTTCGTTGTACCATGTATATGGATTGGGTTTAGTATAGATAATACTTATAAAGAAATTGAGATTATCACTATAGAAAAATAGATGAGGATTTTCTTGTTTGAGTTCATCATCAATTAGGCGGTTAAATTGTGATGAATTTATTGAATTTGAACCAAAATCTAAAAGGAGTTCGGGGTTTTTAAGTGCAAATTCTCTATATTGATTCACGATTTTAAACATTAAGTCCTTGGAGCCTAACCAGTAAATTGAATCAGAGAGCGCTTGTCCTAGAGGTTTTAATTTCCTATTAAATAGCTTAAACATATATTATTCAAACAAAAATACTTTAAAGACTAATTTTTTAATGCATCAATTTTCATTATTTGTCGAATAGAAAGTCGAATTGTCAATTTTTTGTTGCCTAGATAACAAAGCTTCGAGGAAATCGTTATATTTGTCTAGGATGCCAGAACCGAAGAATATGAATACCTCTCCTTTGAAATCTAAGATTGATGAGTTCGTTAGAAAATACTATTTCAATCGCTTTCTCCAAGGTGTATTGATAGGTATTGGAGGATTACTTGTGTTTTTTCTAACGGCCATTTTTATTGAGTATTTTGGCCATTTTGGTTCAGGGTTCAGAACTGTTTTATTCTATTCATTTCTGTTGTTTTCATTGTTTGTAATAGGACGTTATATGTTAATGCCTATGTTAAATAGATTGGGAATAGGAAAAGTGATTAGTCACGAAAATGCATCAAAATTAATTGGCGTTCATTTTCCAGAGATAAAAGACAAATTGCTAAACACTTTGCAGTTAGAAGCTCAATCAAAAGGTTCAGATAATGAGTTATTATTAGCTAGTATAGAGCAAAGAATCAATAGTTTAAGTCCTTTCAAATTTTCTAATGCAGTTGATGTTCAAGCTTCAGCAAAGCGTTATGGTAAGTATACATTATTACCTGCTATTGTTTTGATTGGGATATTAATATTTCAAAGCAGCATGATCACCAAACCTGCTAAAAGGATAATCAGTTACGATCAGTTTTTTGCAAAAGAAGCCCCTTATACATTTCATTTAAAATCTGAAAAGTTGAAGGTTCCCAAAAATACAGATTACTTAATAGAAGTTGAATTAAAAGGAAAATCTATTCCAGCATTATTGTATGTTAACTTGGATGGTCATTTAATTAAGATGGAAAACACTGGTAAAAATCTTTTTACCTATGCTTTAACTAACCTAACTAATGATCACAAATTCTATTTTACAGATGCAGAATTTAATTCAATGGAGTATAGATTGGAAGTTTTACCGAATCCAACCTTATTGAATTTTAAAGTAACATTAGATTATCCAGAATATACAAGAAGAAAGGATGAAGTGTTGTCTAATATTGGCGATTTTACTATTCCAGAAGGAACATTAGTTGAATGGTCAATGAATACAAAAGATGTAGAACAAATAGCTTTTGCTTTCGAAAAAGAACAAGCAAAAGTAGACCGAGAAGGCGATGTTTTTCGTGTAAAAGCTAAAGTAACAGGGAATGTTAATTATAGTGTTTCATTGCAAAACAGATATTTAAATAATAAAGATACAATTCGTTATGGAATACAAGTTATAGAAGACAGACATCCTGGGATAGCTGCAGAACAGAAGGTCGATTCTATTAATCCTTTTATAGTATATTTTTATGGTAAAGCCGATGATGATTACGGAATAAGTAAACTCAATTTTGTTTATAAAGCAGCCAATAGCAACGGCATACATAAGTATTTACCTGTCAATATTGGAAAGGGTACTGATGAGATTTATTACTATATGGTTGACTTGAGAGAGTTATCTGTTAAGGAAGGTGCCGATATAGAGTATTATTTTGAAGTATGGGATAATGACGCAATTAATGGTAAAAAATCAAGTAAAAGTCAAATCTTCCACACTATTGCTCCAAGCGAGAAACAGATGCGTGCAGAAACGGAAAGTGGTAATCGCTCATTGAAAAGTAAAATGGCTCAGGTTATGAAAGAATTTGAGTCGATGCAAAAGAAGGGGAGCGATTTAAAAAGAGAGCTTATGGAAAGCGAGAATCTTGATTGGCAACAACAACAAAAGTTGAAAGATTATATATCAGAGCAAAAAAAGTTAGATAAAAAACTAGAAGAAATAAAACAAGAGAATGACCAATTAAACGAAAAGCAAAAACAATTAGATCCTTTGGATGAAGAGTTGTTAAAGAAACAAGAAGAGCTCAATAAATTGATGAAGGAATTGTTGAGTCCAGAGATGAAAGAATTGATGAAGAAGCTTGAAGAAATGGTTAAACAGCAAAATATGCAAGGTATTCAACAACAGCTCGATAAGATGAAGTTGAATAATGAAGAGATAAAAAAAGAATTGGATAGAAGTTTAGAACAGTTTAAGCAATTAGAGATTGAAAAGAAAATCAATGAGCAATCGGAGGCATTAAATAAATTGTCAGAAGAGCAGCGTGAATTGTCTAAGAAAACAATGGAGAAAAGTTTATCTAATGAAGCTCTTAAACAGCAGCAAGAAGAGTTGAATAAGAAATTTGATGAATTAAAGAAAGAAATAAAAGAGACAGAAGAAAAGAATAAGGAGTTAGAGACCCCAATGGATATGGAGTCAACAGAAAAAGATCAAGAGTCAATAGATCAAAAGATGGAAGAAAGTAGCGACGATTTATCAAAGAAGCAGAATAAAAAGGCAGGTGATAAGCAAAAGAAAGCGGCTGATGAAATGGAAGAATTAGCGTCGAAAATGAAAAAATCTCTAGAAAAAGCGCAAGATCAACAGAATGAAGAAGACTATTATACCTTGAGACAAATATTAGAGAATCTTATAGAGTTGAGTGTTCAACAAGAAGATTTGATGAATAAAATGAAAGAGTATCGTTACAGTAATTATAGTCCAAAATATGTCGAATTGAGTTCTAAACAACAAAAACTAAAAGAAAGTGCTAAGATGGTTGAGGATTCTTTATTGGCATTGAGTAAGCGTCAAATTCAAATAAAAAGTTTTGTAAATAAAGAGATTGCAAATGTCAACCATTATATGGATGATGCAATTATTGAATTTAGTAAGGTTCATGTGGCAAGAGGATTATCTAATCAACAATATGTAATGACAGGATTAAATAATCTTGCATTGATGTTAAGCGAATCATTAAAAAACATGCAAGAAAGCATGAAAGAGAAGAAAGGTAAAAGTTCTTCTCAATGCGATAATCCAGGAAAAAAACAAGGTAAAAAACAAGGCGGTGCTAAACCTAATGGTATGCAAGGATTGAAGCAAATGCAAAACGAATTAGGTAAGCAGTTGCAACAAATGCAAAAGGCTAAAGAAAAAGGACAATCGCCTGGTTCGGAGATGTATGCACGCATAGCAGCCCAGCAAGAAGCTATACGAAGAGAATTAGAAAGATTGCAGAAGCAATTAAAAGAAGATGGTAAGCCAGGAGCATTTGGAGATTTAGAAAAGACAAAACAACTCATGGAACAGCAGGAAAAGGATTTGGTGAATAAACAAATTACTCCAGAAACAATGCGCCGTATGCAGGAGATAGAAACAAGAATGTTAGAACATGAGAAAGCCGAACAAGAGCAAGATATGGATAATGAACGTGAAGCCGAACAAGCCAATGAAATTAATAAGGAAATGCCTCCAGCTATAAAAGAATATCTTGAAAAAAAGGCTCGTGAAATGGAATTGTTAAGAAGCGTTCCAAGTGAGTTGTCTCCATATTATAAAGATCGAGTTCGCGTGTTTTTTCAAAAATTAGGCAATGTCTGAGGAAGTTAAAATTCTTTGCTTAGAAACTTCTTCTAGTAAATGTTCTGTTGCTATGATCTTTGGCAATAAACAATTAAGTAGTCAATCTGAAATAATTCAAAATCATGCCGAAGTTATAATGAGTATGATAGAAGGTATTTGTAAGCAATCTGGGGTTGAATTAGCTCAGTTAGATGCCATTGCAATAAGTGATGGTCCTGGATCTTATACTGGACTCAGAATTGGCACTAGTACAGCTAAAGGGATTTGTTATGCTTTAAATATACCATTGATTGCAATCAGTACTTTGAAAGCTTTGGCGTATGCATCATTAAAGGTTTGTGATTCGGAACTACTTTGGCCTATGATAGACGCTCGAAGAATGGAGGTGTATCAAGGTATTTATAACAGACATTTAGAATTAATTTCACCGATTAGTAGTACTATTTTGACTGATCTTGACTTTAAACCTATACTGATAGAAGATAAGACAGTATCACTTTGCGGTGACGGTGCTGTCAAAGCGAGTGAAATACTTGGTTACGAAGACTTACATATTTTACCAGAAGCGCAACATTTATGTCAATTAGCAATAGAGGGATATAAAGCAAGAGATTTTGTGGATTTAGAGCGATATGAGCCATTTTATTTAAAGTCGGCGAACATTACAGTTGCAGTAAAGTAAACTTGTTTTATAGCCTAAAGTCTACTATCAGATAAAATTCAGATAATATTACTGTTTTATTATTTATCTATCATTAAGTTGCTTTACTAAATGGTAGGTTCAGAAGTGGGCAAAGATTTAATTTATTTTAGTAAATAATGTTTCGAGTTATTTCGAAAGTTAAATAATTAAGGGAAGAATTATGGTCAAAAAAAAAAGACCTTCCGAAGAAGGTCTTTTATAAATTATCATTTCAAACTCCAGATTACTGGATTTTAATTTCGATTGTATTTTTGATTTCAGTACCAGCAGTGTAGTTTGTAATGATTCTGTCGCGAGAGATACCGAATTTTTCTACTAAGAATTTAACGATTTCATCTACACAACGAGTGTTAGTAGCAGCGTTATATTTAGAGCTTTTACCAGCAGGTCCATTGATAACAATTTTCTTATCAGGGCATTGTTTCATTTTATCAAACACTTGGTAAAGCATTGCTTTAACTTCTTTAGTTAAGCAATTACTACTGATAGTGATAGGAGGGAAAGAAACGTTATCACAATTGCAGCACAATTTGATTTCGATACCATTAGCATCAACAAGAGCACCAGGAGAAGAGTTCATTTCACGGTCTCTGTGGTCAGGAATACCATCACCATCGCTATCGATAGCAGCACCAGTTACAGGATCAACAGTAGCACCTTTATCAGTGAAAGGTTCTTGATCTTGGCAATCAGGCACACCATCCATATCCGAGTCAACAGCCATACCATTACCATACACCATACAAGAATCTGGTGTTTTATTATCTTGGTCGAAGCAATTAGACACGTGGTCGTTATCTTCGTCTACACCAAGGCAATCAGTTTTCTTTTTAATATCAGCGATTTGGTCGTAGATAGATTCAACTGGGCTTAACCAATCGTAGTGTTGAGCATTCTTAGACCCAAATTTATAACCTAAGCTAGCGCGAATGAAAGCATAAGAATCGAACCATCTGTTTTGCCAGATAGCAGTATTATATACATCTATATCATCACTTCTTAAGTAAGTTTGACGGTATTCTAAACCTAAGTCGAAACTACGGCTTAAATAATGTTTAAATCCGATACCATAAGGAATAGTGAATTTTCTATCTTGAAATTCTTCAGTAACGGCTTTACCAAGATTAGGATTTGGAGAACCAGTACCGAAATAAGAAGTCAAGTAGTAATCACCTAAAAACAAACGTTGGTCAATAAAGTCTGCTTTAGATTTGAAAGTTGTAGTACCCACACCGGCGAAAAGGTACATTTGAGTTTTACGTAAAGGACGTAAGAAAGAGATATTACCTAAAGTGAATACACCTTGAATATTCCATTCTTGAATTTTACTTGTAAACTTGAAGTTATCTTTGAAGAGAGTTGGGTTTTGTAAATCCCTTTGACCTCTTAGTTTAGCATAATTGAATTCACCTCTTAGAGCAAAAGTTTGAGAAATTGAATACTTCAAGAAAGGTGCGAAAGACCAACCAAGTTGTTTTTTGTCGGCATCACCATAGAATACTGAAGTACCAGCTAGAAGACCAACGCTCCATTTTTTAGCTCTTCTGTCTACGAAGTAAGAATTTTGTAAACTCTGACCAGAATCAGAAGCTTTACCTTCTACCCATTGGTTTTTAGCGTACGGATGACGCTTCCAGGTAGAATCATTGGATTGAGCAAATGCTGATAGTGAAACCAGGCATAAGCTAAAAATTGTCATTTTGAGTATTTTCATTTTGAAATGATTTTTCACTATATGTGCCGCAAAAATAAACATTGTTTGCACAAAAAACAATGTCATTAAACAAAAAATATTAAAAAAATAATAGGAAAGGGTGGTTAATCATCAATAAATCAGAGAATTAAATGCTAAAAACATGTCCAAATGAATTATCAAGATTTATAGCACTTTTTATTGAAAATACTACATTTTCATACTTTATCAACAATTCTAGAGCACTAGTTGTTCGTTCTTGTATGGAGTTGATATTGAAATAGTTAATTCTAATGTCTTCTAACTTATCCATATCCTTTGCATTTTTTTCCATGAAATGATCCTGAAGTGATTTATCTATCAATTTCAAAGCTTTTTCGTACTGTTTTCCAGCTTCAACAAAGCTCTTTAATTCCTTACTAATATGTTGAGCAACAGTGTTCTGTATGTTTTTTCTAAAGGTTTCAAATTCAAGAATTTCATTCTCAATATTTAAAGTCCCATTTTCGGCAAATTTTAATAAATCTGAAGGTTTTTCCGATATCAACAATTGAAGTGGCTCAATTCCTCTTTTTTCTAACCATTGTGCTATTTTCGATGAGGTTATCCACACGCTTGGTCTTAGAATAAGGTTTGGTGGTGCTATATTGTTGGATGTCATTACATTGCATAATTGTATCCAGTAGTTGATTTCTGCATTACCTCCAATATACGCCATGTTCGGAAGAATTGTTTCTTGGTATAATGGTCGTAACATTGCATTTGGACTGAAATTTTCAGGGTGAGTATGGATTAAATTTTCAATTTCTTCAGGGGAAAATTCCATTGAACTATCTATAACCTTATACTTACCTTGTTCAAAAATGATACGTTTACGGCCAGATTCACTCATGTAGAAGAAGTTAATTTCCCTCACATTTAGTTGAGTGCTAAATCCGTTATATTGTAGTTTCTCACTTAAACTATCAAATAATAGTTTGTTTTTTCTTTCTAGAATATCAGTTTTCATTTGCTCAATGAAAAGTGATTTGAAATCTTTGTCATCGGCATCTATACAGATAAGTCCATATTCTCCAAAATACTTATTCATCAGACTTATAGTCGCTTCAGATAGAGTTTCAGAGTTTTTGTAGATTTCTTCTATTTCTGTTATTAATTGGTTTTGGCGATCATCGAGATTGACTTGATTTTTTATTTCATCAATAATAGACTGAACAGAATCTGTTTTAATTCTTCCACAGGCTCCGCCATGTTCGGCCGACCAACTAAATTGATTTTTGAAAATCTTTGTATGCTTTATTTCTTCAAAATCATGATCTTCTGAAGCCAACCAATAAACAGGAATAAATTCGTTTTCAGGGAATTCGTTTTTATAACGTTCGCAATAATCAATTACAGCTAGCACCTTATAAATTACAAAAGCAGGACCTATAAATAAGTGTAATTGTTGGCCAGTTGTTACAGTATAGGTATTTTTATTTCTTAAAGCTTCAATGTTTTTAAATACTAGATTATTAACATCAGACTTTTTACTAAGAGCAGAGTATTGATTAAAGAGTTTATTAGCGAGTAAATTTCTTTTTTCATCAGAAAAATTTCGTTTACCATCGAGGGCATTTTGAGCATTCCAAAAAGGATGTTCTTGGCCTAAAATATTTAATAGTTCTTGGTCTTTCTCTACATACGCTTTGGTAGTTGAAGAAAGCATCTTCGTATCATTGAGTTTGAAATGCATTATGCGAGTTTTCCCATCAAGTCGAAAGATTCGGCAGAGGTTATTACAATATTCGCAAAATCTCCAATTCTTACAAAATTTTCCTTAGCATCAATCAAAACTTCGTTATCAACTTCTGGAGAATCGGCTTCTGTTCTACCGACGAAATAATTACCTTCTTTTCTGTCGAATAAAACTTTGAATTGTTTGCCAATTTTTTCTTGGTTTTTCTTCATGGAGATTTCCTCTTGAAGAGCCATCAATTCTTCGGCACGACTTTGTTTAATTTCAGCTGGGACATCATCTACGAGTGTATGAGCATGCGTATTTTCTTCGTGAGAATATGTGAAAACGCCCAACCTATCGAATTCGAAATCTTTAACAAATTGTTTTAACTCTTCAAAATCTTGTTCAGTTTCACCAGGATGTCCGACGAGAATAGTAGTTCTAAGTGTAATATTAGGGACTTGTTCTCTTATAGAGTTTAAAAGTTCATAAGTTCTTCTGCGTGTTATACCTCTTCGCATAAGTTTTAGAACATTATCCGAGATATGTTGAACCGGAATATCAAGGTATTTACAGATATTCGATTTTTGATTCATTACTGGGAGAATGTCTTCGGGAAATTGAGAAGGGAAGGCATAATGTAAACGAATCCATTCAAGACCTTTAACCTCTGATAAATTTTCAAGAAGCTCTTTTAGTTTTCTTTCACCATATAAATCGAGACCATAGTATGTGCTATCTTGAGCAATCAACATAATTTCCTTAGTGCCATTCTTTACTAGATTTTCTGCTTCAGTAACAATTTGTTCAATCGACTTACTAACGTGTTGGCCACGCATAAGAGGAATAGCACAAAAGGAGCGAGGACGGTTACAGCCTTCAGAAATTTTTAGGTAAGAATAGTGTTCTGGCGTAGTAGTTAAACGTTCACCAATAAGCTCATGTTTATAATCGGCGCCCAAAGTATTTAGTAAGTTGGGCAGTTCTAGAGTTCCGAAATATGCATCAACTTGAGGAATTTCTTCTTCGAGTTCATCTTTGTATCGATGAGATAAGCAGCCAGTAACATACAGTTTATCAATCCTGCCTGCTTCTTTTTCACCAACATATTGAAGAATAGTATCAATACTTTCCTGTTTAGCGTTATCAATAAATCCACATGTATTAACGATAATGATATTAGCGTCATTCTTTTCGGATTCGTGACTTGCCTCCATGTCATTACCTTTTAATTGACTAAGGAGAACTTCACTATCAACTAGATTTTTGCTACAACCTAGAGTAATGATATTAATTTTGTTTTTGTTAAGAGATTTTGTTTTCATTTTTTCACACTTCAAAGAGTGAATTGACGAATTCGCTAGGGTTAAATAAACGAAGGTCATCAATACCTTCACCGATTCCAATATATCTTACAGGTATTTTAAATTGATCGCTGACACCAAGAACGACTCCACCTTTAGCCGTACCATCGAGTTTAGTTAAGGCAAGAGAACTAACTTCAGTAGCGGCGGTAAAATGCCTAGCCTGTTCGAAAGCATTTTGACCAGTAGAAGCATCAAGTACAAGCATAACATCATTAGGAGCACTATCGATGACCTTACTCATGACACGTTTTATTTTACTTAACTCGTTCATAAGGTTAATTTTATTATGCAATCTACCAGCCGTATCGATGATAACGATATCAAAGTTTTCGTTTTTGGCTTTATTAATAGCGTCGAAAGCCACAGCAGAAGGGTCGGTATTCATACCATGAGAAATAAAATCGCATCCAACTCTTTTGCTCCAGATTTCGAGTTGGTCTACAGCACCAGCTCTAAAAGTATCACCAGCAGCTAATAAAACTTTCTTTCCATTTTGTTTAAATTTATTAGCTAGTTTACCAATAGTAGTAGTTTTACCGACACCATTAACACCTACAACCATAAGGACATAGGGTTTAGGTACATTAGACAAGTTGAAATCAACGTCAGGGGTTTTCTTATTTTCGGTAAGGAGTAAAGTAATTTCATCACGCAGAAGGAGATGAAGTTCATTAGAGTTGATATATTTATCGCGTTTAACGCGTTGTTCGACACGGTCAATAATTTTGACAGTTGTTTCAACACCTACATCACTGGTAATTAGAATTTCTTCGAGTTCATCGAGGAAAGAATTATCAATTGTAGATTTACCGGCAAGAGCTTTAGATAATTTACCAAAGAATGATTCTTTAGTTTTTTCTAGACCGACTGATTTTTCAGGGGAACTAGTGGCACTTTTATCTTTTTTAAAGAAGTCGAAGATAGACATGACGAAGCTTTAAATGAACAAAAAAGCCCCCGTTTCCGGAGGCTATCTTATAAAATAATTTCTTATTATTTGAAGTAAGTTTTAGCAATTTCTCCGCTAACGATATCTTCTTTAAAAGAATATGCGCCATTTTTAGACTTAATAGCCTTGAATACTTTAACGAAGTCTTTACCTTCTCCTTCTTTTTTCAGGGTTGCAACTACCTTTTTAGCCATGATTTAATATTATTTAATTTCTTTGTGAAGGGTTACTTTTTTCATAAAAGGGTTGTATTTTTTCAATTCAATCCTTTCAGTTGTATTTTTTTTGTTTTTGGTTGTAATGTATCTGCTCATGCCTGGAACATCTGAGTTCTTTTGCTCTGTGCATTCCAAAATAACCTGTATACGATTGCCTTTCTTTGCCATGATTTACTTTGATTAAATAGATCCTTTTTTGAATACTCTGTTTAAAGCCTCGGTAATACCGATCTTGTTAATGGTTCTGATGGCTGAAGTCGACACTTTTAAAGTGATCCACTCGCCTGTTTCAGGGATATAGAATCTTTTATCCTGAAGATTAGCATAGAACCTACGCTTAGTCTTGTGGTTTGAGTGAGACACGTTATTGCCCTTCAAAGCTTTTTTTCCTGTTAGATCACAAACTCTTGCCATGATTTTAAAAATTGGGACTGCAAAGGTAGGCAGATATTTATTAATTATCCAATTTTTTTTGTTTTTTTTGTCTAATTGTTTAGATTTTATCCTGAATTGGACTAATAATGTGCAAAAATAAGGATTTTTTTTGGTCTATAAAATGGATTTAACGGCTTTATAATTCATATAATAAATACCCACTTCTCATTTTTATAAATTTATTTAAGTCGTTTTGCCAAGATGCCTTAATTTCATTAGCCGACATGCCTTTTATTATTTGCTTTTTTAAGGTGTTTGTGCCTGCTAATTTGTCAAAAAAATCATTAAAATATTGTGGTTTGTTTTTACTTAATCTGTAACATAAAATAATCCAGTTAATATTTAATTCAGCTGCATCCCACGCTTTGTGTTCTCCATACCATGTTAAATCGAAACCTGTGCAATTTAACCCTAAAAATTTAGGTTTTTCGGAAATTCCCTTTAGACTTACAGGTCTGAAATTTAAATTTCCCCAGTCTAAGGCTGGCCAACCAAAACATTGATATGGTTTGTCGGTGCCATGACCAATACTTACAGTAGTGCCTTCAAATAATCCTAAAGATGGATATAAATAAATAGCACTTTGTGTTTGTAGATTTGGAGAAGGTTTAATAGGGAGAATATAGGGTGTATGATGCGTATAATTAAGACAACTAATAACTTTTAATGAGCATTTTAAGCCTTTGTTAAGCCAAGTTTCACCATTAATCATCTGCGCTAACTCTCCAACCGTACAACCATGTACCAATGGAATCGGATGCATACCTACAAAACTCCTGAAATTAGTGTCTAAAACAGGTCCATCAACAAAATGTCCATTAGGATTTGGTCGATCAAGTACCATAAAAGGCAAATTATTTTCGGCACAAGCTTCCATAACGTAATGCATTGTGCTGATGTAGGTATAAAATCGAACCCCTACATCTTGAATGTCAAAAATCACGTAATCAACCCCCTTAAAGTCGCTTGCAAAGGGTTTTTTATGGTTGCCATATAAGGAGATAATCTTAATACCAGTTTTTTCATCTTTGCCACTATTCACAGTATTGCCTGCACTTACATTACCTCTAAAGCCATGTTCAGGAGCGAAAATGCACTCGATATGTACATTAAGTTTTAATAAGGTGTCAACTAAATGGGTACTGCCAATGAGACTTGTATGGTTAACCACTAGAGCAACTTTTTTATGCTTAATTAATGGTAAATAGCTCTCCATGCGTTCGGCGCCTATGATGATTTCTCCTTCTATATTAAATATAGAAATAGAAATGAACAGAAGCAGTAGAAGTATGCGCCTAGACATGTTGCAATGATAACTATTCTGAATTAAGGTTAAAAATTAAGTTATCCTTAATATTAATAGAATCGTAATAATTGATGTTTTAATTGTGTTTTTTATTTTGAAAAATTTTGATTCTAAACTTTAGTATTTAACTGTGTTTAATGCTAATATTTTTTAGATTTCAACCACTTATGTCTTTTTTTTTACTTAGATGACATTTTTGTTTCAAAACTTAGTGCAAAACTATGTATAGTGCACATTTCTTACAGCTTTCAACCACTCATGCCCTTTTTTTCTTTATTTGGGGATGAAAACTAAGTGCATTGTTAATTAAAAACTAATATTACATACCTGCTCATGCCGCAGGATTGGCATTT
>JADLHV010000094.1 GCA_020848595.1 Bacteroidia bacterium | reverse complement strand
TCAAATCCCATTCCTGTATCGACATGCTGTGCGGGCAATTTTTCTAAAGAACCATCCGCTTTGCGATTAAACTCCATGAACACATTGTTCCAAATTTCAATCACTTCTGGATGGTCGTTATTGACCAATTTATCGCCCGAAATCTGCAATCTTTCAGCTTCATCGCGCATGTCTACATGTATTTCTGAGCATGGCCCACACGGACCTGTATCGCCCATTTCCCAGAAATTGTCCTTTTTGTTGCCTTTTAAGATTCTCGATGGGTCGATTAATCTAGCCCAACAATCATAAGCTTCTTGGTCGAATGGTAAGCCTTCTTTCTCGTCGCCTTCAAAAACGGTAACATATAAACTGTTCTTGTCTATCTTATAAACATCTGTTAGAAGTTCCCAACTCCATGCAATGGCTTCTTGCTTAAAATAATCTCCAAAACTCCAATTTCCCAACATTTCGAACATTGTATGGTGGTAATGATCGACACCTACTTCTTCTAAATCGTTGTGTTTTCCACTAACTCTAAGACATTTCTGAGTATCGGCAGCTCTTTGATAAGGCGCTTTTTTATTACCTAAAAAATAATCTTTAAACTGGTTCATCCCTGCATTGGTGAACATTAAAGTGGGATCATTTTTAACCACTATTGGGGCCGATGGGACAATTGTATGCTGTTTGTCCTGAAAAAATTCTAAAAATCTTAATCGTATTTCCTTGGAAGATATCATGAATTGAAAAATTCTATTATTTTTGAGCAATTATATTGAAAGTGCGAAAATACAAAATAGCTTAGGTAATTTAACATGGCAAAAACCAAATATTTCTTTAATCCAAAAACACTTAGTTACGAAAAATACAAACTGAGTAGGTGGATTCTGTTTCTGAGAGGTATGGGCGTTTTTTCTTTTTCTTTAATTCTAGGCTTTATTATTTTCTTGCTTTTTAATCGATTTGTTGATTCTCCAAGTGAGCTTAAATTAAAATCGGAAAATACCGATGTAATGGCAGAAATTGAACACATGAGCCAGAGGATTACTGCTTTGAGCAACGAATTGTATAAGTTGAAAACGAAAGATAATACGGTTTATAGAGCTATTTATGAAAGTGCTCCTGTAAATGAAAATACTCAACTCGCCAGTAAATCCGAAAAATACGATGAATTGCGTAAGATGCCTAATTCTGATTTGCTAATTACCTTGAATCAAGAGTTAGATAAATTGAGTAACGAATTTAAAATTCAAAGTGCCAGTTTCGACCAATTATTAGAAATTGCTAAAAATAAGAAGGAATATCTTTCGCGTATTCCAGCTATTCAACCGGTAGCAAATAAGAATCTCGACCGTATTGGTTCGGGATTCGGATACAGAACGGATCCTTTTTACCGCACGCAACGTCTCCATGCTGGAATAGATTTTACGGCTCCTAGAGGTGTAGAGGTTTATGCCACTGCCGATGGGGTTATAGAATCGGTAACGACCGAATTATGGGGCTATGGACAACATATAATCATTAACCATGGCAATGGATTTAAAACTTTATACGGTCATTTAAGTAAATTTAAAGTTAAAAGAGGTCAAAAGGTAACACGAGGTCAATTAATTGGATTGATTGGCTCTACGGGTAAATCTACAGGACCACACTTGCATTATGAAGTGCATAAGAACGGCGAGAAAATTAATCCTGCTTTCTTCTTTTATAATGACTTAACCAATGAAGAATACCAGCAAATGCTCGAAAGGGCTTCTGCACCAACTCAATCATTTGACTAATGCCTACATTAAAAAACGAAACTGAAATACAGAAAATGTTCTATAAAATGGGAGAAGTTTCCAAACTTATTGGAGTGGCTCCTTCTATGTTACGATTCTGGGAAAAGGAGTTTGATTGCCTTAAAAACTTGAATAAAAACCGTAAGGGAGATCGTTTATACACAGTCCAAAATCTCGAAGACCTAAAAACGATACACTATCTAGTTAAAGAAAAGGGCTATACCCTACAAGGGGCTAATGAATACATGCAGGGAAACCGCCATGGAAATGATAAAAATAACGAAATTCTTAAGAGTCTCGAAAAAATAAAATCGTTTTTAAACGAATTAAAACAAAACTTGTAAATAATTTAATACGTTATTTCGTTATGTTTTCATATAACTTTGTACAAATATTTAGCGCATAATGGAAATTCAACAGAAAGAAAAAGACAAAAAGAGCAAAACCTATTTAATGATATTAATTGGGGCTTTGCTCGCACTTAACGTCGGTATAGGTATCAACCTATGGTTAGGTAATAAGGAAAAGAAAGCTCTTACTACTAAAGTAGAAGGACTTACTAATGATAAAAACGTTCTTCAAAATGAAGTTAAAGGACTCGAAACCGAATTAGAGTCGCTCAGAACCGAAAATCAAGGTTTAAATGAGCAATTAAATGAAAAAGATTTGGCTATTGAACAAAAAATCAAACAAATCAAATTACTTCTTAATAAAGGTAAACTCTCTGAAGCTGAATACAAAAAAGCTAAAGCTGAAATCGCTAACCTAAGAAGTCAAATTGATGATTATGCTCTTAGAGTAGCCGAATTAACTAAGCAAAATGAAGTGCTTACTGAACAAAATAGCTCTCTAAACGAGAATCTTACTATCGAACAAGCTCGCTCTGCTGAAAAAGATAGAACGATTGAAGCTAAAGATAAGAAAATTTCTCAAGCTAAAATGTTGCACGCTAGTAATATCAGAGCAACTGGCGTTAGAGAAAGAAAATTGTTTGGTAAAAAAGAAGTAGAAACCGATAAAGCTTCTAAAGTTGAAGAAGTTAAAGTGCAATTCTCTATCGATAAAAATGTGATTGCCGATGAAGGTGATAAAGATATTTTTATTAAACTAATCGCTCCTGATGGTTCTCCTATCTTAACTAAATTACAAGTAACTAAGGTAGATGGTACTGACGTAAGTTATACCGAAAAGAAAACTATCGAATACAAAAATGATCGTGTCGATGAAGTGGTTTACTGCAAAAAACAAGGCAGTTTTACTAAAGGCGAATACATCGTTGAATTGTTCTCTGAAGGGTATAGAATCGGAACTGCTAAATTCACTTTAAAATAAGTGTATAAATATTAATGAAAGGCCGACAGCGATGTCGGCTTTTTTTTTATTTTTGCTTTTGATGAAGAGAATAGGTGTTATGACGTCTGGTGGCGATTCGCCCGGTATGAATGCTTGTATTCGTGCTGTTGTGCGCTCGGCTGCTTATCACGGTCTTGAAGTGATGGGGATTAAACGCGGTTATCAAGGCATGATCGAAAATGATATGGAACTGCTCCAAATGAAAGATGTTGCCAATATCTTACAATATGGTGGTACTTTCCTTAAATCTGCCCGTAGTAAAGATTTTATGACTGCGCAAGGTCGTAAAATTGCCTATGATAATTTAGTGAATAATCAGGTAGAAGCGCTCGTCTGTATCGGTGGAAATGGTACTTATACAGGTGCCGGAATTTTTTATGATGAATTCGGTATTCCTAGTATCGGTGCTCCTGGTACTATTGATAATGACTTATTTGGTACCGATTTTACTATTGGTTACGATACGGCTGTTAATACTGCCCTAGATGCTATAGATAAAATTAGAGATACCGCCGACTCGCATAACCGTGTCTTCTTTATTGAAGTGATGGGACGCGATAGTGGTTTTATTGCGCTTAATGCTGGTTTGGCCGGTGGGGCCGAAGGTATTCTGCTACCCGAAATTATGAATGATTTTGATGACCTGATTAAACATTTTGATAATAAATCTAAACGTAAAAAGGAATTTAGTATCATCGTGGTCGCTGAAGGTGAAACGGAAGGTCATGCTTTCCAAATTGCCGATAAATTTAATGCGCTTTTCCCTAATAATGATATCAGGGTCTCTGTCTTAGGTCATATTCAAAGGGGTGGTAAACCTACTGCTAATGATAGAATTTTAGCTAGTACACTCGGTAATGCCGCTGTCGAACAACTTATAGCTGGTAATAAAAATGTTTGTGTGGGTGTCGTTAATAATCAAGTCGTCTGTACTTCTTATAATGATGCTATCACTCAACGCAAATCGATTAACCCTATCTTGTGGAACCTCTCTAAAATTCTTAGTCACTAATGCTGCTCAAACTTACTGTCTCTAATTTCGCAATTATTCGACATGTGGTGTTCGAACCCTGCAATGGTCTTAATATCATTACAGGTGAAACTGGTGCTGGTAAATCAATTATTTTAGATGCTTTCGATCTAATTCTGGGTGCTCGTGCAGATGTGAAATCTCTCGGTGACCCTAACGAAAAATGTGTTGTCGAAGGTGAATTCGCTCTCAATAAAGATAAATTCGAAGCTTTCTTCTCTGAAAATGAAATCGATTTTGAAGAACTCACTATCTTAAGACGCGAAATTAACGTTAATGGTAAATCACGCTCTTTTATTAATGATACGCCTGTTACTCTGCAAGTCCTAAAAGAAATTGGTCTTCGTCTCGTTAGCTTGCACTCGCAACACGAAAATACTCAAATGAATGATCGCGATTTTCAATTTAATCTTCTCGATGATTTTGCCGGTAACTCTGAACTTATTAAAAATTATAAAACTCAATTCCTCGTCTATAAAAATACTCAAGCTGAACTTGAAAATCTTAAATCGGAACAAATTAATCTAATTAAAGAAAAAGATTATCTCGAGTTTCTTATTAATGAATTTGAACAAGTTAATCTTAAATTGGATGAGGAAGCGCAACTTGAATCTGAATTAGATCTGCTCAATAAAGCCGAACAAATTGTTAATGTGGCGGATCAAATAAATACTACACTCATAGATTCTGAAGCTTCTATTGCTGATGCCTTAACTCAACTTAGAAATAAATTAAGACCGCTCGAATCTGTTAGTGATTTATCTAAAGATATTGTCCTTAGATTGAATTCATCTATTATCGAAATTAAGGATATAGCGGATGACTCTCTAAAACTCAAAGAATCGGTTATATACAATGAAGGAAGAACCGAATTTATCAATGAAAGACTAGCTTCTATTCAACATTTAAAGAGAAAGCACAATATTACTGAGTTTAACGAACTTTTAGTGGTCTCTGAACAAATCGCAGATCAACTCTTTAATATCGGAAATATGGATAGAAAAGTGGAAGATTTAGAACTTGCTCTGAAACAAATGTATCTTCAACTTTCTACTCTTGCTAAGTCTTTGCACTCTAAACGTGTCGAAGCTGCTGACTTACTTAAATCTGCTATCGAAAATTCTTTGAAATCTCTCGAAATGCCTCATGCTTTAATTGATTTCTCTCTGGAATTGAAATCTGATTTGGATGATTATGGTTGCTCTGCTCTGAATTTGCTCTTCTCTGCTAATCCAGGAAGTCCACTTCAATCGCTCAATAAAGTGGCTTCTGGTGGTGAACTAAGTCGTCTAGCGCTTTCTATTCGAACTATTGAAGCTGGAAATCGTCAACTAAATACCTTGATTTTTGATGAAATTGATACGGGTGTCTCGGGTAAGGTGGCCGATACTATTGGTAAAATGTTTAATCAAATTGCCCGCTCTCATCAAATTTTAGCTATCACGCATTTACCTCAAGTTGCTGGTTATGGTCAGAAACATTTCTTCGTAGGGAAGGAGGTCGTCGGTAATTCTACGGTCTCTTATATTAAAGACTTAAATAAATCTGAACGTGTTGATGAATTAGCAAAAATGCTCAGTGGTGATGCCGCTACCGAAATCGCTAAAAAAAATGCAATGGAACTTTTAAAAGTGTAATTATAAATGAATTTAGTAAGTGTTCTCCTTTTTCTGTTTTTTGTAGGCTTGATTTTTGCCTACCGAAACGACTATAAAAATTATATTAGTAAATATGGCAAGAATGGCCAATATGCTATGTATATCCTCCTTTTTGTTTTATTAGGTCTGTTTGTTCTAGTGAAATTGTTTAAATAAGCGCCTGTCGATTTTTATCTTCTGATTCAGTTTGTTCTTTTCTTTCTGTCTGCTTGTATTATCCATTATTTTTCTTGTTACGCTGTTTAATTTCCATTAATTTTATACTCTAATATTCAATCATGCTTCAAATCGGTACTTATCATACTCTAGAAATTCTTAGACTTACACCTCCTGGTCTTTTCCTTGGTGATGGTGATAAGGAAAATGAAGTCCTTCTACCCAATAAATATATCCCAACTGATTACAATATTGGTGATAAAATAAAGGTTTTTGTTTACCAAGATTTCGATGAAAGGGTAGTGGCAACAACGCTTACTCCTAAAATTCTCCTTAATGAAGTGGCAGTGCTCGATGTAGTGGATAATAGTAGAATCGGTTCTTTTATGGATTGGGGTCTAGAAAAAGATCTTTTAGTGCCCTTTAGTGAACAAAATTCTAAAATGAGGGTCGGTGGTCGTTATCTTATTTATATGTATTTCGATGAGGAAACTGGCAGATTAGTAGGTACTCAGAAATATAGACGATTCCTGAATAACGAAAGTTTTGACCTCCATGAAGGGGATGAAGTGGATTTAATTA
>JADLHV010000093.1 GCA_020848595.1 Bacteroidia bacterium | reverse complement strand
TCTTCAAATCAGGTTGGGTGCAGAAAAAATAGAATTTGAAGAAGGTAATAAAAGCTATTATAATTTTGATTAGGTTGAAGCTGGAAAGAATTTAAAATTGAAGTCTCTTAAGAATGTCCTTAGTTGTGATAAGGAATTAACCGTGAAATAAATGATTGAAATTGTTTTAAAAATTTAAGAAACTAAACAAAAGTACATGGATTCTCAATAGTAGCAAGAAAAATGAAATAAAACTATGAAACAGAAACAAGACAACAAATTGACTCAAGTAGACTCCAAAAAAACAATAACAAATATTGCAATAGCATTGGGCATTGCTTTATTTGTAATCAGCTTTTTACCCTACATATTTACGAAGTGGTCAATCATTAATTTTACACAGACAGGACAAATTGGAGACACAATTGGAGGCATTATGTCTCCATTTATTGGTATAATTGGTGCTTTGCTCACCTTTGCAGCATTCTGGGTGCAATTTCAAGCAAATCAGAAACAATTTGAAGCTATAGAAAATGAATATATAAATCATCGTAGACAAGAGATCGAAAATCGAGTATTGTATTATTTTGATTTATTAAAAGATCTAAAAAAAGATGTTAGGAACGAAGTTGGTAAATATGCAATTGAATCCTCTGGGAAATCATTTAATTATGTTTTAAATGAAACAATGCAATACTATGTCTCATTGCGAAGGATATTAATTTTTATTTTACAAATAAAAAGAAGAAAAGAAGTAGATACACATTTTCTTTTACTTACAGATGAGGATATAGGTTTTGAGGAGTTAAATTCTATAGAATGGGAGAAGAAATTAATTGGTTTATCTTGGCATTACTCATTTACAGGTGTTAAAAGATTTGGCAACCAATCAAGTTTTTTTATTGATGTTTATTATAATTTAGGATTTAACTTCATTGATTTCAACGAACAAGATACCTTAACCTTGGTGTTAGATTCTATTGACAATAAGCATATAAATAGGTTGAATAGACCCATACAAATTTATTGTGAAAACAATAATATTGAATTGAAGACAATAATAAACAATTTAATTCCACCTGCTTTTTTCATAAATCATGATGAATTAGCAATGAGAGAGTTCTCATTTTCAGGCAATTCTGAATTATTAAGTTCTTATTTTCAGTTATTCTTTCATGCTGTTAAGTTAATTAACAAAGATCCTGTTTATAATTATATCGAAAAGTATGAATTAGTGAAAATTATTCGAGCTCAAATGTCAAAAGAAGAAATGGCGATATTTTTCTTCAACTCACTTCATGAATATGGATATGACTGGGAATTTCAATCTCGAGATATTAATAATAATGTTAATGAAATAGCTAATCCGAATGGATGTTTAGTCACTAAATACAATCTTATAAAAGGTGCAGCTATTATTGAGGGGCTAAAATTCAACCCAGTAGATTTTTATCCAGATTTAATATTTAGCACGGATAGCTTGGATGCGAAATCTAAAAAGAATCATAGACGTAATGGCTTGTTTTCTTAATTGAATTGGAATTTACTCAAAATTTCTCAAACCTTCCCCCAATTTGTCCCCCACCAAATTATTTTAAAATTAAAAAGCCTGAAAATCAATGACTTTCAGGCTTTTTTCAGTGATCCCGAAGGGACTAATTTATCATTCCAAAATTGTTTCCTTTTTTTGATATCAGCTAATTTAACGAAATGAGCTCACGATCATGCAATCATAAAATAATCATCCCATAATATCATCAAACGAAGTTTATTCAAATCAAAGTTATAACCCAAAAACAGAAAACAGATATTCCCTTTAAGCCCAAAAAGTCCCTCAGAAATAAAAAATCCCCTGATATAAGTCACAAAATCTTCAATTTTTGTTACTACCTTTGCACTTTATTTATAAAAACATTAAATCCAATATGAAAGTTACAGTAGTTGGCGCCGGTGCAGTAGGTGCTACATGTGCGGACAACATTGCCCGCAAAGAACTTTGTTCAGAACTCGTATTATTAGACATCAAAGAAGGTATTAGTGAAGGCAAATCACTCGATTTGTTTCAAACTTCTTCTCTCTTAGGTTTCGATACCAGAATTACGGGTAGCACCAACGATTATACCAAAACAGCGAATAGCGATGTGGTGGTAATTACTAGTGGAATTCCACGTAAACCGGGTATGACTAGAGAGGAATTGATCGGTATTAACGCCGGTATCGTTAAAGGTGTTACCGAAAATATCTTAAAATACTCTCCTAACGCTATAATCATCGTTATTAGTAATCCAATGGATACAATGACTTATTTAGCTCTTAAATCAAGTGGATTGCCTAAAAATCGTATTATTGGAATGGGTGGTATTTTAGATAGTGCTCGTTTTAAATGCTATTTATCTTTAGCAACTGGTGCTTCTACTAACGATATTCATGGTGTTGTAATAGGTGGACATGGTGATACGACTATGATTCCTTTAACCAGATATGCTACAGTTAATGGTTTGCCTGTTAGCGAAAAACTAGATGAAGCAAGTCTTCAAAAAGTTGCTGCTGATACAATGGTAGGTGGTGCAACTTTAACTGGATTATTAGGAACTAGTGCTTGGTATGCTCCAGGTGCTGCTGGTGCCGCTTTAGTAGAAGCTATAGTTAGAGACGAAAAGAAAGTAATGCCATGCTGCGTTTACTTAGAAGGCGAATATGGTCAAAGTGATATTTGCATGGGCGTTCCAGTAGTTATCGGAAGAAATGGCTGGGAGTCTATAGTAGATTATAAATTGAATGATAGCGAACAGGCTGCCTTCAATAAATCTGCCGAAGCGGTAAGAAGCATGAACGCTGCTTTGACTTCTGTATCAATGTAATTTAAATTCAAATCAATTATATAAAGGCACTATTAAGGTGCCTTTTTTTTTGCTCTAAAAGTCATTTTTTAGTCAGCATTGCGTCATTTTGAACTTTTACATTGTCTAAAAAATAATTGCGCATTCTATATGTACAGATTTTTAGCTTTGATTTTGGTTTCATTTATTTCGCCATTTGCCAGCGCTCATGACTCCTGTTTCTATCAATTGAGAGCTAATTTTGTCGCTATAAACTCCTGCCCTGACCAAGAAATTGGATTAAGCAATATTTCCATTTCGGCACATAAAAACGTTCAATGGAAATGGGATTTTGGCGATGGTAGACATTCCGATCAATTCAATCCAATAGTTACATACAACAAAGGTAATACAAGTTATAGAATCACTTTAAAAGCTTATGATTCAACTACTGGTTGTAGAGATTCGATAGCACGAAATATTGAAATATTTCAGAGACCTCATAGCGAATTCCATTCCTTTATAAAAGTTATAGATGGATGCCGACACAGACAATTTGCGGCCTATAAAACCAATCCAATCGACCATTCATGTCTTTGGTTTATGCCTAATGGCGATAGTATTTATGTTACAGGTTCGAACTATTTATTAGTAAAAGACACCATGAGTATTAGGCAGAATGTAGTGAGATTAAAAGTAAAAAGTGATTTAGGTTGTATAGCAGAAAGCACTCAATTATTCGAATTGGTTGATATAGAGCAAGTCAATACTAAAAACACTTACATAGACAATTCTAGTCCAAATAGCCTAAAAATAATTTCTGATAAATTCACCAAGATTATACTGTTTGATGAATTAGGTAATCAAGTTTGCGAAAGCGTGATAGATGATGGCGCGTGTAGAATAGACGCCCTATCAAAGGGCATTTATTATGTTATGTACTTTCAAGATGAGCGCGTTCAGTACACGATAAAAACGATTGTTTATTAGGGCACTGATTCTAATCATTTTGAAAATCGAACATAAATCATTATCTTTGATTTAATGAGAACACTCGTTTTAATGGCCTTATTTTTATTCAGTTTTAGCGAAGAATTAAGCGCACAAAACATCAAAATCATTTCGCAGGATTCGGCTTTAAATATAATAAATACGGTTCCAGACAGTGGCTATATCGTTATAAATTTTTGGGCAAGTTGGTGTGGCCCATGCATAGATGAGATTCCTTATTTTACTCAAGCCGACACGACCTTAAGAGGCGAAAACTATACTTTCATCTTTATATCACTTGACTTTCTGAATAAGAACAAAGCGGTAACTAAATTTGTAAAGAAAATGGGCATGCCTGGCACACATTACCAGATGGAGCAAACCAATATCAATTCGTTTATAGATTCGGTAGACAGGAACTGGCAAGGTGCAATTCCGTATACCCTATTAATTAGCAAAGAAGGCAAAAAGGGACATGAAGGCGGATTTAATAGTTACAAAGACATGTGGAACTTCATCCGATTTGATTAAGTTCAAATAGAGCGTTTAGTCATTTAACTTCCAACCATTTTCACCCACTAAAGGGACAAAACTAAAATCGTCGAAAGCTTCAGTTTGAATTTCTTTATCATTAATTTTAGTAATTCTAACCATTCTTTGCATTTCAGAAGATTTTCCAACAGGAATAACCAATCGACCTCCTACTTTTAATTGAGCAACGAGCGCTTTAGGCACAGAAGGAGCACCAGCCGTAACCAAAATTGCATCATAGGGAGCATATTCAGACAAACCACGTGTACCATCGCCAACAAATAGTTTTATTTTATCATTTAGGCCAATCGACCTAAGTGTTTGAGCAGCATTTTCAGACAATTCTTGATGTCTTTCGATAGTATACACATCGGCACCACAGAGCGATAAAACCGCAGCTTGGTATCCACTACCGGTTCCAATTTCTAAAACTTTGTCAGCTATGTTGACTTTTAATAAGCGCGTTTGATAGGCAACGGTATAAGGTTGAGAGATAGTTTGCCCAGCAGCTATAGGAAAAGCTTTGTCTTCGTAGGCATGCGAGTCGAATTCGAGAGGCAAGAAAAAATGTCTAGGAATGGATTCAATGGCATTTAAGATAACAGGGTCTTGAATACCTTTACCTTCGAGAATTGTTCTCAGTTGTCTGCGTTGTCCCTTGTGTCTGTATGTATCTTGATAATTATGCAATGGTCGAATTGTATGGCTTTTAGTACACGGTTAATAACAAAATGATGCTACAAAGAAGCAACTATTGCATTTTTGTACCAAATCTATTTTGCAACAATTGTCAAAAATAAAGATCGGCATCGCTGGAAGTCCAAAGGCTATGGAAACTTATCTTCCTTATTTTCAGAAGAACCCCTCTTATGAGTTAGTTGGTTCATTTGACAGTACAGAAGACAACAATTTCGAGCAATTTTACGGCATTTCACCTTTAACTGATTTTATCCAAAGAGCAGACGCCATTTTATTTTGTGGTCTCAACCATTTACATTTATTTGATACTATCATAGAGTGTATTCGTCAAAGTAAGCATATCTTATTTGAGAAGTTTCCTGAACTTAATTGTACAGAAATCAGCGTTTTACAAAAACTAAGAAACGAAGCAGACACAACATTTTACATTTCAAATGTTTATGGCAATGGATGTGTTTATACCACCGCAAGACAGTCGGTTCAGAAGCCAACGTTTATACAACACGAAATAAATGTCCAATTCAATATCCAATTTACGGATCATAATTCAAAAGAAATCCTTTATGAAACGATAGATATGGTATTGAGATGTGTGAGTTCTAATGTCAATAAAGTTAAAATTAATAAGCAATATATATTCAATCAGAAGCCAGATGAGGTAAAGATTCATATTACTTATGACAATTCGGCTAGTTCCGAGATAATTTTAAATACCATTAGCAAGTCGCATAAAAATGTATTGACCTTATATCAAAAAGGCAAGATTATAACAGCCGATATTCAAGATTTTAAGGTCGAAGAAACCCGATTAGACCTCGACCTCGAGCATAAGCTCCCATTCGAAAGTGTAACATCTAATACCAGCCTTGCTCAAAAGATGAATCATTTCGAAAAAAAAATACTCTATTTTGACGTAATTCAAAAAGATTTGTTGAACTTTGTAGATTGTATAACCAACCACATTTCGCCCTTAGTTTCGCTAGAAGAGGCTTATAATGTGGTAAATGTTATGCAAAATTTTGCCTACAGTCAACATGAGTCCATTGTTTAAGTCATTTATCACCCTTTGTGTTTTAGCCATCTTATTTACTTCCTGCGACAAAGAACAAGAAGTTACACCTGCTTATTTACACCTTACTAAATTTAGTTTTTCATCCGACCCCAATTCGCAAGGTTTAGGGACGTCTGAAATAATTGGAGCAAAAGTCTTTGTCAATGGCGCTGAAATTGGCAATTTCGAACTTCCAGTGACCATTCCAGTTTTAAGTTCTGGGAACAGTATCGTAGAGGTGTTTCCAAATATAAAAGAAAATGGCGTAAGTAGTAATCAGAAGTATTACAAACCTTATAATTCATACGTAGATACATTGATGCTTGCCCCTGGACGCATTGATACTATTCGTCCTAGCTCTACCTATCGAACCAATTGCAAATTTGAATGGATTGAAGATTTCGAAGATCAAGCCATTTCACTCATAGAATCGGGACTCGATAATACCCTTGACTCGATTGTTGTTTTACCTACCAATACTCCAGGAGTAGATCAACCTTTTGCTGGGTCTAATTACTGCGGATTTATTTCCATTCCAGAAGACACGTCGGTTATATTTGAAAGAAGCACTTTGCGTACATTTACGGTGCCTAATTTAGGGACATCTGTTTATGTAGAACTCGATATTAAAACCAATCTCGATGTTCAAATTGGCATATATTCAGACGACAATATCGACATCATTCAATCGCCTGTTATGGTTGTTTACAATACCAAGGGCAATTGGAAAAAAATATATGTGAATTTGGCTTCAGAAACTGGCGATTTAAGCACTAATACTAAAATTAGAGTCTTTATAGGTACATATAAAGAAAATGGCGACACAGAAGACAAGTACATTTATTTAGATAATCTAAAACTCGTATACTTGCAGTAAGATTTGAATAAGACCAAACAAATTGTTAAGTACCTAATTTCTGATTACCTAGCAGCCGCTTTGGTATGGTTTCTCCTTTTTTGGTTTCGTAAACATTATGTAGACACGGCGCATAGCGATTATCAAATACCCCTGAGTCGCGATAGTAAATTAATTTTAGGCATCATTGCAATTCCAACCTTTTGGATTGTGTTTTACTATCTAACAGGTTACTACAATAATATTTTTAGACGCTCTAGATTACGCGAATTAAAACAAACATTCTACACCTCGTTTCTTGGTACGCTCTTTATCTTCTTTACTTTATTGTTAGATGATAGTGTGAGTAATTATAGAGACTATTACAATACTTTCGGACTACTGCTCGGTTTCCAATTGTTTTTTACTTATACCGGTAGATTTATACTTTCGACACAAACTAATAATAAGATTCAAAAACGGATTTACGGTTTTAACACGATTATGGTTGGTTCTAACGAGAAAGCTATAAAGTTGTTTGAAGATTTGCAAACTGCCACCATCACCAATGGATTTAGATTTATTGGATTTGTTAGTGTCAATGGAGAAGACACCAGCGAAATGGAAAAGCATTTGCCCCTATTAGGCAATTACAAAGACTTACCAGTATTAATTCAAGACAAACAAGTAGAAGAGCTTGTAATTGCATTAGAAACGACAGAACACAGTCAGTTAAACGCTATTTTTAGTACCGTCGAGAATTCTACTATATTCATTAAAATTATTCCAGATATGTATTCCATTTTTACCCGAATGGTTAAGATGAATAATATCCTTGGAGCAGTATTAATAGAAGTTGATTTTGAAGTAATGCCTGAATGGCAAAAACATGCAAAACGTGCATTCGATATCGTCTTTTCGATAATGGTATTAGTATTATCTTTTCCTTTTATGTTATTGATTGCTGCCATGATTAAGTTAAGTAGCAAGGGACCCATATTTTTTACTCAAGAAAGAATAGGCATACAAGGCAAGCCATTTCATATTATTAAATTTAGGAGTATGCGTCCAGATGCCGAAATATCGGGACCGCAATTATCTAGAGAAGACGATCCAAGAATTACGAAGATTGGCAAGTTCTTAAGAAAAACACGACTCGACGAATTTCCTCAATTTTGGAATGTTTTAATAGGAGAAATGAGTGTGGTAGGTCCAAGACCAGAACGTCAACATTTTATTGATCAAATTATAGTAAGAGCACCTTATTACAAACGATTACAAAAAGTTAAACCGGGTATCACGAGCTGGGGTCAAGTTAAATATGGTTATGCCGAAAATCTAGACCAAATGATTCAACGTTTGTATTATGATATTCTGTATATCGAAAACTATAGCTTAGCTTTAGATTTCAAAATTATGGCGTATACCATACTTATTATGGTGCAGGGTAGAGGAAAATAATTAATTTTTTTGACGTAATTTTTCGAACCAAGCATCTAATAATTGGCGCTTAAAATGACGTTCCAATCTAATTCCCTTGCTAATCATATTTACTTCGGCTCTTATTCTTGCCTTTCTATAATTGACCTCTAATATTTTCAATTTAAAGCTCCCCTTTTCAACGTTCACATCCAACTCCAATTTACTTGCAAAATACTTTTCAAGTTCATCGAAACTTTCTATTCCAAAAGCATCGACTGTTAATTCCATACTTACTTTGGTACTTTCAGCTTTCGAATAATTAATAATCTCTTGACTTAAAACCGAGTTATTTGGAATAAAAATAATATCGTCTTCTTCATTTATAATCTGAACATTTAAAAGACTTATATGAATAATTCTGCCTTTTTGATGTCCAATTTTGATTTTATCATTAATTGAAAATTGATTGTTAAACATCAATATCATACCATTAATCGCATTAGAAATATAATCTTTAGAAACAATAGCGATAGCCGCAGCTATGATGGATATAGAAGTAAAAAACTCTTTAATATTTACTTTCATCACCACCATCGTTAAGAGCAAAAGTAAAATAGTTAAAAAAACATAATAGATGGTATTAATTCCAATAATAAAATTGTCCTTGCCCTTTATTTTATTACGTCTTCTATAAACGTATAGAGTGAACAGTTTTAAAATATATAAACCAGCAATTAGTATTAATAAAGGATAGGTTTTAGGATGATTTTGCCAAAACATAACACAAAGATAAACATTAGAAATTAAGGAAACAGAAATAGAATTCTTATAAAACTATTTAAAAAAACAATAACTGTTCAAACAGTTGACTAAAGTACAAGGACGCTAATTTTTATCTTGAAACAGCAGCAGAGCTCACTAAATCTGTCAAACTTAATTCAAGACCTTTAGCACTTAAACCAGTCGTTTTAGAATTAAATTGATGCACACGCATAAGTGCTTGTCTAATAATTTCCGATACATATTTTAAGATAGCGGTATCATTTACTTAAGCACCTTGTTTCATCAGATAACCAAATACTCGAGCCATTCCACAATTGGCAATAAAATCAGGAACAACAGCCGTATGATTATCCATATATTCGGAGATAGGACCCATAAAAATTTCCTTATCTGCGAACGGCACATTAGCACCACAACTTACCACTTCAACACCACTTTCAATCATGCGTTCGGCTTGATTTTGGGTAATTAATCGAGAAGCAGCACCAGGAATAAAAATCTCCATAGGCAAATCCCAAATCTTACTATTAACTTCTTCGAAACTTAGCATTTCAGGATGATACAATTCATTTCCTTTACGATTTAAGAACAAGTCTTTTATTTCTTCATAGCCGAAACCTTTTTCACTTATTAATCCACCATTTCTATCAATAATTCCATTGATAAGAACGCCATTTTTAGAAAGATAAAAAGCGGCGGCGGCGGCAACATTTCCCCAACCTTGAATGACGGCAAATTTACCATTCATAGTTCCGCCCCATAACTCATAGTAATGGCGAACAGCTTCTGCAACACCCCAACCAGTAATCATATCGGCAATGGTGTATTTCATATTAACATCAGGTGTAAAACGTTCGTCAACTATAGGCAACAAAACGCCTTCTTGCAATCTAGAAATACTTTTCAGTTTTTCTTCAGGCGAGTAATTTAGATGTCCATTAACGATACCTTCTTGAGGGTGCAAAATACCTAAGTTTGCAGTCATTGGAATTACTTCGTGAATTTCATCGACATTTAAATCGCCACCAGTTCCGTAATAGTTTTTAAGCAAAGGATATACAGCTTTATACCAACGTTCTAAAACGCCTTTTTTACGTGGATCAGCAGGGTCGAAATTAATACCAGATTTAGCTCCACCAATAGGAGGACCACAAACAGAAAATTTCACTTCCATTGTTTTAGCTAAGCTTTCAACTTCGCGTTTATCTAAGCCTTTTCTCATTCTAGTTCCACCGCCAGCGGCACCATTTCGAAGAGAGTTTATAACCACCCAACCTTCAGCTTCAGTTTCACTGTCCTTCCATTCAAATACGATTTCAGGACGTTTAGATTCAAATTTTTCGAGCAATTTACGCATTCCAATTATTTTGAGGCGCAAAGATAATGATTTTTTCTTCTTAAAATTAGTCCGTTTTAAGCCTAAAAATCAGTCAGATAAGTCAATTTATTTTTCCACCATTTAATAAATTTAATACAAACTTAAATTATGGCTATTTTACTCAGTAAACAGAGCAATTTATTTTAATTTTTGAGTTGAAATTAACAGTTATACTCACCCTTTAGGGTGATTTCTCTCACCCTAAAGGGTGATTTTGAATCCATAAACTTGCTAATACAGAATAAATTGATTCAATTTGTATAGGCTAAATTAAACAAACGATAGATTGGATAAAATAGCTTACGAAAAAAACCAACGAAAAAGACTCACCTAACATTATGCTACCAAATGAAAAACGCATTAACCAATCTTATTGTTGTACCTGACGGCAACAATAAGAAACACCCTATCGATGTCAGAGTTGTTGTCAAAATAAAACTTGAAGACGATATCACTCAAATTTATTTCTATAACAGTAGAATGATGAAATTAGAGAAATCATTAAGCTACTTTAATGAATTGATTGTCCGTCATGATTTTATTAGAATCAACAAAGAATGTATCATTAATCCGCAGTATCTTATTGGACTTAGACCAGGCCGTAAAATTATGGCTCTAATGTACGATGGATCTGAAGAAATGGTTGCTAAAGAAGTTAGAAAAACATTGGCGCATTACGTACTCGAAAGTGTCAATTTATGACAAGAGTTCGTATTGCCCCACTGACTTAACATCTAAAACCGTAAAGCCTTCTTCATCGACATGAAAGGCTCTCTTAAACTTGGCATTATTAATTACTTCGGAACCTACATACGCATATCTACTCTTTACTGTTTGATTGAATGAATCGTCGTAACAGGATATGAATACGAAAATCTCAACATCCTTATCGACAAAATCACTCGGTGAAAAATTACTCAATGGACTGTTCTCATCAATCGGATGAACTATTGTCCATGTTAATGAAAGCATAGCTATTTTATCTAAGTACAAATTTAAATTCGAAAAATTCCTGATAGTATTGCCCTTATCATCCTTGTCTAACCAACTAAAATTCATTTTAGCTT
>JADLHV010000092.1 GCA_020848595.1 Bacteroidia bacterium | reverse complement strand
TTAAGATGGTGTCGTATTCCGTTATATTGGTTAATATGCTGTAAGCGGGTCGACCTATTAATGTATACAATCTAATGTCCATAACAGAATAACTAGTGTCTTCTCCAGATTGGAATTTATACCAAGATTCGTATACTGCATGATGGTCGCGGTATTTTTTAATGTTTTTATAAACCGCTTTTCTAATTTCACGTTGTGATTGTGCTGAGGCAAATAAGCTGATAAGAAGGGACAATATTAAGATTGAGTATTTCATAGAATTAAATAATTTAATTAAATCGTTTTACTCAGTAAATGATACTGAGTATTTAGTTGAAATAGCCTGACGACTATATATTTTAAATTTTCTTCTTTGATTCAGTATTCGAACTAAATCAACTCTTTTGCCTTAGCTACTAATTCAGCTAAATCCCAAACCTCTACTTCAGTTTCTTTATTTTGATGTTTAACACCATCACTCAACATGGTCATACAAAACGGACAATTAGAAGCAACAATACTAGCTCCTGTCGCAATTGCTTCTTCAGAACGTTCAATATTAACTTCTTTATTCCCTTTTTCGGCCTCTTTAAACATCTGAGCACCACCAGCACCACAACAAAAACCATTGGATTTACAACGTTTCATCTCTACTAATTCAGCATCTAAAACTTCTAGAACAGATCTTGGGGCTATATATTCACCATTGGCACGACCTAAATAGCAGCTATCGTGATACGTTATTTTTTTACCTTTAAAAGCACCGCCTTCAAATTTTAATTTACCATCGTTTATCAGTGTTTGTAAAAACTGTGTGTGATGCGTAACTTGATAATGTCCACCTAAAGACGGGTATTCATTTTTTAAGGTATTAAAGCAATGCGGGCAGGTTGTAACAATATGTTTAATGCCATACCCATTTAATACGGCAATATTATTCATTGCTTGCATCTGAAATAAAAACTCATTACCTGCACGTTTTGCTGGATCACCAGTGCAACCTTCTTCATTTCCTAATATGGCAAAATCGATTGCACAATGATGTAAAATTTTAGCAAAAGCCTTGGTAATCTTTTGAGCGCGTTCGTCAAAACTACCTGCACAACCTACATAAAATAATACTTCTGGAGTTTTTCCTTCTGAAGCATATTGTGCAGCCGTTTTGATTTCAAATCCTAATGACATACTGCAAACTTAATCTAGGGCTTTCTTAAAAACAAGTTAATTCAATTTCCAATTGTTATATCAAATTTAAAATACGATCTGAAACTTGATATCGCACAGATTTCCCTTCTTGAAGTTGTTTTCTAATTGATGTAGCAGATATTTCTAAAATAGGACAATCAAGAACAGTTATTCGTGGGTGATTGGGAAAAGGATGTACGTCTTCGCTATGTCTTCTATAAACGAATATAGGATATGTAAGGATTTTTTCTGGATTCTTCCATTTATCTAGATTTGCCAAGGTATCAGATCCCATTATTATAGAATACGAGTTTCCATCATTTAATTTTTCAATGGCTTCTAATGTCTGAATTGTATACGAGGGTTTGGGTAAATGAAATTCAATATCACTTACTTCAAAATTTGGATTGTTTTCTATAGATAATCGTATTAATTCGAGTCGCTTGCTCGCAGGCCATAAGTCATTTTCCGATTTAAAAGGATTTTGAGGAGAAACTATAAAAACAACTTTATCAAAGTTTAATTCATTAATGATGTATTGAGCGATGTTAAGATGTCCTAAATGAATAGGATTAAAAGAGCCAAAAAAGAGTCCCTTTTTCATGAATTAATAAAGTTTTTGACTATTTCTTCTGCTTTTGCTAAAGTCTCTTCTAGTTTGTCATTGATTAGCACTATATCATATTGATTTTCGAAATTTAGTTCGTATTGAGCTTTATCAATACGCATTTGCATTTGATGCTCTACTTCCGTGCTACGTTTTTTCAATCTTTCCATTAATATTTCGATACTTGGTGGTCTTAAAAAAATTGATAGAGCATTGTCGCCAAATTTTTGTTTTATTCTAACTCCTCCTGCAACATCGACGTCGAAAATAACTGTTTTACCTAAGTCCCAAAGGCGTTGTACTTCACTGTTTAGAGTGCCATATAAGATGCCAGTATAGACTTCTTCTGATTCAAGGAATTCATTGTTTTCTACTTTTTTCTTAAAATCATTTTCATCCAAGAAATAGTATTCCCTACCATTTTGTTCGTGAGGGCGGGGTTTTCTAGTTGTTGCAGAAACAGAAAAGCCAAGTTCGGGCATTACGGAAAGTAAGTGATTTACTACAGTTGTCTTTCCACTGCCAGATGGAGCCGAAAATATGATTACCTTATTCAAAATCGAATACAAATTAACACTTTATTGAGATAATTTAAATCTACTTTCTTGTATCTTTTCTTTTTTCGTTTGAAGTTGTCTTAATTTCTTGGACTTAAAAAAAACGACCCCTGAAATTCAGAGGTCGTTCGATATAAAATTTATATTTATTTATTGATTGTCTTGTTGCGGTTTCGAATTGCTTTCTTCACCTTTTGGTTTAGGTAACAAAACTTTTCTTGAAAGGCGCAACTTACCAGTTTTTTTATCGACATCAATAAGTTTTACCTTAACAATTTCACCTTCTTTGAAAACACCTTCCATTTTATTTAATCTCGACCAATCGATTTCACTTATGTGTAGCAAGCCATCTTTTCCTGGAAGAATTTCTATGAATGCACCAAAATCAACAATACTCTTTACTTTACCTTCATATACTTCTCCAATTTCAGGAACTGCAACAATGCCTTTAATGATTCTTTTAGCGGCATTCATGCTTTCGGCGTTTTCAGAAAGTATTTCAACGATACCATGGTTATCAACTTCAGTGATAGAAATAGTAGCACCAGTTTCTTTTTGAATACCTTGAATAACTTTACCTCCAGGTCCGATAACTGCACCAATCATTTCTTTATCAATAGTTAAACGTTCGATACGAGGTGTATGAGGTTTGTAATCTGGTTTAGCATCACTTAGCGTTTTATTCATTTCTTCGAGAATAGTTGCTCTGCCTTTTCTAGCTTGTAATAAAGCTTCTTCAACCATTTCCCATTTCAAACCATTGATTTTAATATCCATTTGGCAAGCTGTAATACCTTTAGCAGTACCAACAACTTTAAAGTCCATATCACCTAAATGGTCTTCATCTCCTAGAATATCAGTTAAAATGCTGTATTTGCCAGTTTTTTCGTCATTTACTAAGCCCATTGCAACACCACTTACGCCACCACTTAATTTGATACCAGCATCCATAAGCGCTAAGCTACCAGCACAAACTGTTGCCATAGACGAAGAACCATTAGATTCTAGAATATCACTCACAATACGAATAACGTAATGGTTATCATCGCCAGTAGGGAGAGCTTTTTTCAATCCTCTTAAAGCTAAGTTACCGTGACCAATTTCTCTACGTCCAGGACCTCTGTTAGGGCGTACTTCACCAGTTGAATAAGCAGGGAAGTTATAGTGTAACATTAATCTAGAATGACCAGAAAGCATTGGGGCATCTAAAAGTTGCTCATCCAATTTACCACCTAAAGTAACAGTCGTGATCGATTGAGTTTCACCTCTTGAAAATATTGCAGAACCGTGAGCTGCTGGTAAATAATTTACTTCAGTCCAAATTGGTCGAACCTCATCCATTTTACGACCATCTAAACGAATTTTATCGTCGACAATCATTCTACGCATAGCTTCCTTTTCAACATCGTGGAAGTATTTTTTAGCTAAGAACGACTGAGCGGCTAATTCTTCTTCAGTAAGAGATTCAAGATATTCGTTAATAACAGCCTTGAATTTTTCTGAACGTTCAGACTTAGGAGAACCACTTTTAGCGATTTCATATACTTTGTCGTAAGTAAGGTCCCATATTTTCTTTCTTAGTTCTTCATCATTGTTTTCATGATTATATTCACGAGCTGGTTTTCTGCCACCCATAGCTTCACAAAGATCCCATTGGAGTTTGCATTGTTGTTTAATAGCTTCATGAGCAAATTTTAGAGCTTCAAGCATTTCAACTTCACTAATTTCATTGCATTCACCTTCCACCATATTAATATCGTGTTCGGTACCAGAGACTATAAGTTCTAGGTAAGAGTTCACCATTTCTGATTCGGTTGGATTAAGAACCAATTTACAATCGATTTTAGCGACTCTAATTTCAGAAATAGGGCCAAGGAAAGGGATATCACTCACCATCAAAGCAGCAGAGGCGGCAAGACCTACTAAGCAATCAGGTGGGAAGTTTTTATCAGAGCTCATGAGCATGATCTTAACTTGAGTATCGGAATGATAATCATCAGGGAAAAGAGGGCGAAGTGCGCGGTCGACGATACGAGAAACGAGTACTTCATAATCGCTTAATTTAGCTTCACGGCGATGAAAGCTACCAGGTATACGACCTACCGATGCGAATTTTTCTTGATAATCGACGCTAAGAGGTAGAAAGTCTACATTTTATTTAGCTTCTTT
>JADLHV010000091.1 GCA_020848595.1 Bacteroidia bacterium | reverse complement strand
GAGACGACGTAAAACGTCTCCACTCACCTCTAACTAAATCTAATGCACCAAATCTCAAAGTAACATCATCTTTAAATCCCGACATATACATTCTCATGAATCGTATCGAACGGAAGTCCGAAATTGGGCCTACTTTATTAGCATCCGTAAATTCTAGAATTGGAATTTTATAAAGAATCCATCTTACTTTTCCAACAGAACCATTAGGCAAATCAACATTATTATTTTCTCTATAATCCGCAATATAATTTTGACCTACAGGAACAGCTCCATCAGGATAATATTGAATTGGAACTTCAAATTTAAAGTATGCATTAATCGTGTTCATTGTGTTATCACGATTAATATCTTCAACGTCTGGAAATGTTGTATTTCCTCTATTAGTATCTGTTACATTGATTGGTGAATTACCTTCAAAACCATTGTAATTCTTATAACGAGAAACCACATCGCCATTAGTGTTTAAATAAAACTGATAATTATCTTCGGCTGGGTCAGGATAAGATGCAAAATTAGGATATTTAGCTATTTCATCAACATCTCCCAATCCGTCATATCCGACATCCTGAAGTGGTCTATTAGCATTTGAAGTATCAAAAGCATAAATTAATGATTGTGAAGCTGGTACTTCACCCCAAGCAGTTGTAATAGTTGACTGTGTTGATCCTGATTCTGGCAAACCATTTTCAAAAAGTTTTCTACCATCTCTTAAAACATCTTCAGAAATTTCTCCTAAGTTAAAAACTAATTTTCCTGAATTTGTTGGATCTATTACATCTCCTGTGTTTCCGTAAAAAGGATCCATTACCCAAAATTGAATATACTCTACATTTGACTGTTCAAAGTTGGTTGAGTTAATTGCTCTCATAATTCCTCCCCAATTATCAGGAGCCTCTAAATCAGTAAACTGATTTGTTGCTACCAACGAAGGATTAAAATTATAAGGACCTCTATCTTTTGGATAATATGTTAAATCTAATGTATTTATTACCGACGATTGCCCTTGCGCTATATCGGTAACAGGATATAATTCTCTACTAAAAATACGACGTGTTTTATTAAAAGACAAATCATTATCGCTTATACCTGATGGCGGTTGTACATAAAATACAGGATCTATTGAATACCAAGACATTTTTGCTCTTTTATACCCAATACTTAAATCGTCAACTGGCGGTTCGTTAGAGGTAATATCGCCATCATAATTACCCTCTAGAGGCACACTTGCAAGGCTCCATGAAAGTGGAGAACGCATATCAATTGTTGATTGAGAACCTTCAAAATCATCAATATAAGTTGTTGCTTCTCCATTAAATTGATCTGTTTTTGAAGCTCCTGGTTTTAAATAAGCGATTTCTCCTCTAAATGAAATACTAGAAGGAACATCTGTATCAATATTAGGCAACTTGTTTACCATTCTTGTTAAAAATGGAACCTCAGTAGAAAAATTAGTATTAAATCCAAAAATTGTATTATTTACAGACTCCTGACCGTAGTTTGATTTAGTCGTAAATGGTCTTTCTGACATATTTAAAATAGTTGCTCCCATTAAAAACTTGTCATTAAACTTATGTTCTACATTTATCCCCCAGAAACGTCTAGTTTGTTGTCCAAAAACAGAATTATTTTCCAATGACACTTCAATTGGTGTATTGGATGCTTGCAAAGATGGATCAATTATGTTTACTTTTCCTAATTGATAATTTACGGTATAATCAACCCCTTCCACTAGCACTCTTCCTCCAGCAGTTACAACAACGGAACCCTGAGGCACATTGAAAGCCCCAATCGAAATTCCATCACCACCCATGGACTTAAAACGTCCCTTTAGTTGAAACTTATTTTTAGCACTTTCCTGCAACGCTGCAGCCTGTGTTGTTTTATATAAGTTTCTAAAAACATATTTGCTTTGATTGCTATTATAAGTTAATGGGTCGTCGTAATTTTCAGGCAAAGTTGAAAGGTTTAATTTTTCAAACAAATGCTTACCAAAAGGTTCAACAGTTGTAAAAATAATTCTACCCTTTTGTGTATCAACAGTTAGCCCTGGATAGAAATCGAAGAAACCATCACCACCTTCTTGAGGGTCGTTTGTATAATTTAATTTATCTAAATTAAATACTTTTAACAACGGAGTATCTAAAACATCTGGTGGTAAAGCATCTACACCAGATTGTGTAATATAATTTAAAGGAGATGGATCTGTATATAAGATATTAAGTTTAAAATCTTCTTGTTGAAGTTGGTATGCGCCAGGAATTTGATAAATATTTTTCATCATTATATTCCATGTAGGCATGGTGAAAAAAGGACCAACACCGCCTACTTGATACTTATCTATCGTTAAATTACTTTTAAGCAACTTTAAGACCAATGCTTGCGAACTTGGAGTGCCAGAAGTATCAACATTTGTTGCATCAACTCCATCAGTACCAAATTCTCCAACTTGATAGACTTGATCACCAATTGTATATTGATATGCTACCGCTAAAACTTCATCATTTGCTAATTTTTGATTCAATGAAATGTATCCTAATTGCGGATGATAAGTAAATTCCGTTGATGTTAATTTTCTGGCATTTTCTAATTTTGCAAAATCAATACCTTCTGCCATACCAGGAATATTAAAACCGTTTAAAGCTGTTGAAACATCTCTAATAGAATTATTTAAAAAATTGCTTCCAATGGCATTTGGATCAAATTTATTATTTCTGTTGTCAG
>JADLHV010000090.1 GCA_020848595.1 Bacteroidia bacterium | reverse complement strand
ATTGATTTGGATAGTTGTTGGGTTTTCTTGCAGGTGTATAGGGTACAGGCGGGCCATAAGCATCGACAGCCTCAACAGCCTCTTCACCTTCATAAAAGTTATCATAATCTTCATAAATTGGAGGTTCTGGTGCGATATCCATTTCTATATCGGAAATAGAATCAACAACAGTCGAATCTTGAGCCGTTTGAGCATATAAACTAGAAATGCCCATGAATCCTATGCAAAGTAATATGTTTTTAATTTTCATGATTGTCTTAAACTTATTCTGAAAGTGGTCTTTTTATTTGGAATACTTTCACGTACAAAAATATGACCCTTATGGTAATTTTCTATAATTCTTTTCACTAAAGATAATCCTAATCCCCATCCTCTTTTCTTAGTTGTGTAACCTGGTTTAAAGACGCGTTTAAAGAGTGCTTTAGGAATGCCTTTGCCGGTATCACTAATATCTATAATGATAGATTGACCTTTTAATCGACATGAAATGGTAATAGTGCCACGTCCTTCCATAGCATCTATGGCGTTTTTGCATACGTTTTCTATCACCCATTCAAAAAGCGGAATATTGATTTCTGCATAAAGATTTACGGGCATCTCTTCTATGATATAGATGATTTCTTCTGAACTTCTAACTCGGATATAGGAAATGGCGTTTCTTAATTCAGCACATATATCAACTTTATTTAAAACAGGTGTAGAGCCAATTTTAGAAAATCGTTCTGTAATAACTTTTAATCTGTCTAAGTCTTTTCGCATTTCGCCAAATGACTCTGCATTAGCAAAACTGATATCCGATTCAATTAAATCAACCCATGCCATTAACGAACTCATTGGTGTACCTAATTGATGTGCAGTCTCTTTTGCTAATCCTACCCAAACTTGATTTTGCTCTGAACGTCGACTATAACTAAATGCAAAATAACTCACCAAAACAAATAAACTCACTATGCCTAGTTGTATAAAGGGGTATACTTTGAGTTGTTTTAATATCGATGATTCGTCGTAATAAACATATTGACTGTAATCGTCGGTTATTTTAATTGGAATAGGTGTAGTTTCTAGTTTTAATTCTTCAAAATAAGCGTCTAGTTTTGCTTTAGATCTGTATAAACCGGTATCGACATTTCTATAAGTTAAATAACCAGAAGCATCGGCCAAAAATACTGGAATGGTATTATTAGATTCAATTATTTTAGCATAAAAGGAAATATCTTCTTCGGGCTCAGATTTAGCAATAAGCTCGTTGGCTTCGGCCCATTGACTGATTTTTCGACGTTCTTCTAAGGAAAGTTTCTTGACCATTTTATTTGAATAGTCGAGCGAAAACAATCCAATAGCTAATGCTAATAGCAAAAGCACCATCTTGATGTATTGTTTTGTGCTGTAAATTTTAAAATTCAAATTTAGGTCCTCCTATTTTTCTGAACGAATTTGGGTCGCTCAATTGCGTTCAAATGTAAACATTTTAAGCTAAATTTTCTTACCTTCGCCAACGAATGAGTGCAATTTTGAATTTTAATGACTTATCTGTGAAGATTGATCTAAACAATCCAATTGATATTACTATTCCTATCAATAAGTCGGATAATGTTAATTGTTACTATTTAGATGAACCTCAATTTTCGTATTTCGAAAGTCCCGAATTTAGTGGTAATCTATCAAAAGGTGGAAGTGTCAATTGCGAAAAAATTAGTTTCTATCCTCATGCTAGTGGTACACATACTGAATGTGCTTTGCATGTCGTTGATGTTAGTTTTGATGCTCGTCACCTCTCTATTAAGCCTCTACAATTGGTTCAGCTTTTAACGGTTCAACCTGCCTTAATTCAACAAGATAGTGTAATAACGAAAGAGCTATTTAATTCGTTTAATAAAATTAAGGATTGTGATGCGATTGTTATAAGGACTTCTCCAAATTCTGAATCTAAATTGCATAAGAATTACTCGAGTTCGAATCCACCTTATTTTGATCCGGAAGTGCTCACTTTTCTTAGAGAAATGGGCTTTAAACACTTGTTAACGGATTTGCCTAGCATCGATAAGGAAAGTGATGAAGGACGTTTAGCGGCACATAAAAATTGGTTCCTCGAAAATGGTAAAGCCGAACCTATAAGGACGATTACAGAATTGATTTATGTACCCAATCATCTAACAGATGGTTTATATGTGCTTTCTATGCAATTGCCTGCTATTCAAACCGATGCTGTTCCTTCTCGAATTTATTTGTATTCATGCGAATAAAATGGCCAACTAACGAACAACTGCTTTTTATGGCCAATGTATTGGTCGATAAACTATTGTTTCGTAAAGTCAAGCAATTTGACGATATCAAAGAAATTTTAGTCATTAAATGGGATGAAATTGGGGATATGGTTGTGGCAGTTCAAGTCTTCGAATCGCTTAAATTAGCTCACCCAAAGGCCAAAATTCATCTTATCTGTAAACCTTTCGTAAAAAGTCTGGTTGAAAATGACCCTCATATCGATTTTATTCAAACGACTATTGATGCTTATAACCGGACTTTCGATTTGGTAGTAGAACTCCGCGGTACTTGGAAATCTTTACTTAAAACTTTCAAATATTTTCCTAAAAATAGATGTTCTAGAGCCTCAATTCGATATAAAAATAAAGGAAATCAATTACACGAAATTGATACAAATAGTCTGGTTATTCAGCCATTTTTAGGCCAAATGGACAAAATTATTTTACCACATCTTTATTTTTCTGATTCTGATGTTTTAGTGGTAGACGATTTTCTTCAAAAAAATTCGATACATAAATTTGCAATTATTCATGCTGGAGCTCGAAAACGACTTAGACAATGGCCTTTAGAGCGTTTTGCACTGGCGGCTCAATACCTCTACGAGCGTTATCAGTATGCGATTGTATTTGCTGGAACTGAAGAAGATGAAGCGGATATCAAACAAATAACTAATCATCTTCACTTTGAAACGTTTTTGTTTACTAGAGGTTTTAGTTTGTCTCAATTTAGTTGTCTGTGTTCTAAAGCTCATGTTTATTTAGGAAATGAAAGTGGACCGCTTCAAATTGCATCTACTTTTGGATTGCCAACGGTAGCCTTGTTTGGCCCCGGTGTGAAAGATGTTTTTTATCCCCAAAATAAGAAGGCTAAAGTCTTGCATTATGTCCTCGATTGTAATCCTTGTGATCAAGTTCACTGCGTTTTACCTGATAATCCTTGTATGAATAGAATTCAAATCGAGGAAGTTTTAGAAGCCCTCGACAATGTAATATTGTAAGGAAGTTTTGTTAATTGTTTTTTTTATTTTAAATTCGTTAATATTTTATTAGTATGCACATGAAAATTACGATTACTTTCCTATTTTGTTTTTTCGTTTTTGGTTTAAATGCCCAAATTCAATCGGCTAATATCCAAGTTAAAGATGATATCGCTAAACATTCTATTCTTGATGCTTCTTCTTCAAAGAGAAGTGCTCAAAATCCGAGTCAATGTTCGAGCGATACGGTTGAATATCCGCGATATAAAGCGTCTAATTTGGTGACTATATCGGTGAGTAAAGGCCGCTCTTTGGGTCAACTATATAATTGTCCTAAACCTTTGGTGTTAACTGGATTTTCATTTTATGCTTTCATTATCCCAAATCCACCTACTACTAAAAAAATGAATATTATCTGTAATGTTTATAAAGCAGGTGCTGATTCTTTGCCAAGTGGATTGCCTTTAAGAAGTGATACTTTAATTATTGATTCGACTTTTGGCGGCGGTGTATTAACGAAAATTGTAAAAAGAGCCATGTGGGCACCTATTACTTTAGATAGTGCTTATATCCTAACTGTTGAGACTAATACAGATACACTTGTTGCTGGTGTTGTTACTAATAATTACGCAAATGGTGATGGTGATAGAGAGAATCTAAATTGTGGCTCTATCAGTGGTTTGTGGTATAATGGTCGTAATTTAAATGTGGGTGGTACGCCTTTCGATTGTGATATCTTATTACATCCTTATGTTCAATATAAGTTTGGAACGGATTTTACTATTAAAAGTAATTGTTATGGTTCGAATGATACGGTTAAATTTACAAATTTTGCTCCTCAAAATATGGCGGGCAGTAAAATGTACAACCGCTATTTAATTTATAATCTCGGATATATTTGTCATTTATGGGATTATGGAAATGGCATGGGTTCTCAATATGCCGTTGATGGTTTAATTAAATATCCTTATAAACAAAATGCTGATGTTACTTTGTATTCTACTATCTATGGTTACAATGGTAATATGATGTTTGGGTGTAGCGATACTACTGTTAAATCGGTTACTTTTAAACCTGATATGCCTTCATATATTGGTTCTACTAATGTGTGTTTAGGTGATACGGCTAAATTGACGGCAACAAGCAATGATATAGGTGTGACGTTCGAATGGCTTAAAAAACCCAATAGTTCAACGCCTTTCTTAACGGGACCAGTTTATCTTAAATACCCTATTACAAATAATGATACCTTTTACT
>JADLHV010000089.1 GCA_020848595.1 Bacteroidia bacterium | reverse complement strand
GCAATTGTTTCTATCATTTCTGGTAAGCCTCCAGTAACGCCTTTTTCTTGATTCGGTTGCTGTAAACTATGCGTTATATCCATCACTACAGGATAACCTTGTTGCTTCATCCATGTAATGTTTCTAAAATCAACTACCATATCCTGATAACCAAACATATTTCCTCTATCTGTAAGTAATATATTATGATTGCCACTGTCTACTACTTTCTGCGAAGCATGTTTCATTGCACTTGCTGCCGAAAATTGACCTTTTTTAATATTGACAAATTTTCCAGTCATAGCCGCAGCTACTAATAAATCAGTTTGACGAAATAAAAACGCTGGAATTTGTAACACATCTACATACTCAGCTGCTATTGCCGCTTCTGAACTTTCGTGTATGTCGGTTACTGTTGGCACTTGAAAATGATCTCCAACTTTTTTCAGTATCTCCAATGCCTTTTTATCTCCAATTCCTGTAAATGAATCTAATCTAGATCGGTTGGCTTTGCGATACGAACCCTTAAAAATCCACGGAATTTCTAAACGATTGCTTATACTGTTAATTTTTTCTGCTATTTCGAATGCGATTTCTTCTCCTTCTATAGCGCATGGTCCGGCCATAATAAAAAAGTTATTAGAATCGGTGTACTTAAGCCTTGGAATATTTGGAATCATGTGGGGCAAAATTAATCTTTTATATTGAATTGAAGTAGTCTGTTCTATCCCAATGTGAATTGTCTCTGATAAGTGCCATCTTCTGTTTCAATAATGATTATCATGCGTTTTATTTCTCGTTTCTTTTTTCTCTTGGAACCTATATGATTGATAATCTGAAATGCTAAATCACAATGTAACCATTGACCTGCTGTTGATCTATATGTCTTGCTTGCTATGGTTTTCATTTTTGATCCTTTATCTGTTTTTATCGTGATTTTTACTTTCTGATTTTTTAGACTCCTTATGTATATGTTTAGATCTTGATGGAATATTGAAGGCGTTTTTACCCAAATTTCTTCTGCCGTATCACCAAAATTCACTCCTTTACCTGTAGCCATACAATAAGCTAAACCAAAATCTGGAATACCATAACCATATAATGTATCAGGATATCGAAAGTGCGATGCAGATCTCATTAGTAACTTTCGAATTGAATCTGGTTTAATATAGGGTAAACTACCCATCAAGCATGCAAACGCTCCGGCAAACATTGGAGTAGAGTAGGAGGTGCCGTTGCCAGCATAATATCCACCCGGTGATGCAACATTAACTTTATATCCAGGAACAGAAAAGTCGGGTTTTATTCTGCCATCAGAACTTGGTCCTTTCGAACTAAAATTTGTATAAAAACCTTTTAAATCACATGCCCCTATGGTCATTACTTCTGCAACATCTGCAGGTGTACTAATTTTACCCCAACTATTATTGCCTTCATTTCCTGCACTGCAAATTACTGCCATCCCTTTTTCACTTGCTAGGCGTGCAGCCTTAGAGATTAAACTGTTTTTCCCATTTAAATCACTATACTTATAACTCAAACTTGGATCATCGAATGCATGATAACCTACCGAAGATGAAATTAAATCAACACCCATACTATCGGCATATTCAGCTGCAAATAACCAATTTACTTCTTCTACAGGATACTCTTGATTGCCTATCTCTGTCCTAAATAATGCATATTCGGCAAATGGCGCTGTGCCTATATAATAACCAGGATGAAACGTTTTCATAAAACTTAAAACTTTTGCTCCATGACTATCATCTTCCCATACACTGCTATCATAATCTACTAAATCTAAAGTGACAGTGGATGGATCTAATAAATCTTCCATTCCTTTAACCTTATAGGCTTCGTAAAATCCAGCATCAAATACTGCTATTAATTGCTTTTGAGCTCTAAAAAAACCAAAGTTATGTAAAAATGGAATGCCTATTATGGCGTTTTGCGAAAATGTATATTTATAATTTTCATCAGAAAAATCTAATTGACTATATTGTGCTTTCAATTGTTTTAAACTATCTGCTCTCGCTTTAAAATTAGCATTAATTGGTTTTTTTTCTAGTTTTGGAAGATGCTTTATACGGCCTAAAAAAGTAATCTTTTCTATAAATGGTAATTGACGGATTAAATCTAGAGACCTGTTATCGGCTACTCGTATTTCTATTCCATTTAACCACTTTGATTGATTTAAGACTTTAATCTCTTTATGCAAACTAATGGAACTGATATAAGAGGAATTGATAGGTAAATCTGTTTGATCTAACGGAATTCCATATTTGTTTCTTCGATCTATACTGCGCACAGATAAAAACTCCCATGGTTTATCTAATGTGTAGTTGGTGCCTGTTTTATCTTTAAAGGTTATGAAAAAATAGCTACTAGAATCAGAAATACTATATAAATTACCGCTGATTAAAAGTAAAAATACGATTAATTTACTTTTCATGTTTTATTAATCGGTAGTTAATTTTAAATCCTCTATAAACTGTGCCATTTTTTTCAATGGAAATATGATTTTTATAAACTAATCCAATACCTCTAACGTATACTTCTCTAAAACTCCGTTCTCTAAATATGTTATTAATATTACTACTTTCTACACTTAAGGCATTTTTAAACTTAAATGTATCCAAAGTATATCGTTGATTTATGATACCATAAAAGACGTTTACCGCATTATCTAAATTGTAGGCATTAGAATTCCAAACAGCATCTATGGTTACAGGAAAAGATAATTTTATAAAGCGCTTATTATCTTCTATTCTTTCAACCATATTATTCGATTTTACTGCATACCACGAGTTAATATACTTCCATTTAGAACTATCAGAGATGCGAGTATATCGATCTATCTTTATAGCATCTCTGTTCATATTATCTCTAAAAACAGAATGATTCAATTCTTTTAATTGATATTCAAATGTGTCAGAAGAGTTGGTGAAATCATCATATATTATTTCCTCAACTTTATAAATTGTAGAAGCTCCTATCGAATCATTAAAATAATCGCTGTCTATAGTACGGTCATATGACTCGAATTGGTCTTTTTTACAACCCGTTATCAAATAAACGAGAATTAATAGATATGATAATCCTAATTTCAATTAATCAACTTAATGAAAATACGCTTTCCAGAATAAAAATCATCATTGTCTGGAGATTTCAATAAATCTGTTGAATCAGTAAATCGATAAACTAATCCAATGTCTTTTGCATAAACTTCTTCTTTTATTTTATTTACAATTGGACCGTTTAATGGTTTATTTAATTTGATGCTGACACAGTTATTGTAACTGTTAATGCCATTGTTAAAAGTTGTAAAAACAGAGGTGTATTTAACAATATCTGGTTCTCTATTATTAAACATATTGGCATTCCATGTGTAAGATGAACCCTTGGTTTTGTAATTTGAAATCGGGAAAATCATTTTAACTTCGGTACTGTTATCCATCTTTTCAATGGCATAATTATCTTTTATAGAACGCTCAAATGATTTGAAAACAACAAATTTTTGCTTAGTAGTATTAAATGTACTTAACTCTATTCTATATACAGAATCACCATAGAAATTAACAAATTGCTCGACAACTTCTTCGTAAACAATATTCGAAAATGTGTCAATGCGCTTTTGAAATAAGTCGAACACAACGGTATCAATTTTATAAGTTTTCTTATCTCCAATTTTAATTGGAAAGTATTCTAATCCTTTGACAATTGCTTCTTCTTGACTAGACCTACAAGCATTAATACCTGACAACAGTATTATAAGATACCAAATATGGCGATTTTTCATATTTATTCCACAAATTTAAACATAAAACGACAAATTCACCTTAATTTTGCACCTGATTTTTTGACATGATTCTATTAGACGGAAAGGCTACCTCTCAAATTATAAAAGATTCGATTAAAAACGAGTTAGACTCTTTTATTTCCAATGGGTTACGTAAACCTCATCTCGTGGCAATTCTTGTTGGTGAAGATGGTGCAAGTAGAACTTATGTGGATAGTAAAGAAAGAAATAGTATCGCTTTAGGTTTTAATTCTACCGTTTTACGTCTGCCAGATAGCACTTCTCAAGAAGAATTAATTAAGATTATTAAGTCTTATAATGTCAACCCTGAAATTGATGGCTTGCTCGTTCAATCTCCCTTGCCTAAACATATCAATGAAAGTCTTATAACTCAAACAATAGCACCTGAAAAAGACGTCGATGGATTTCATGATATTAATATGGGTAAATTGGCTAAAGGCGATGAAGGGTTTGTTTCTGCCACTCCATTAGGCGTTATGATGATGTTGGAAGCTTATGGAATTGAAACAAAAGGTAAACACTGTGTGGTTGTTGGTAGAAGTAATATCGTTGGAAGGCCAATGAGTCTACTAATGTCTTCTAATAGAAAATTTGGTAATTCTACTGTCACTATCTGTCATAGCCAAACTATTAATATTGAATCATATACTCTACAAGCAGATATTCTGATTGCCGCTTTAGGTAAACCTGGATTTATAACAGCGGATATGGTTAAACCTGGCGCAGTGGTAATTGATGTAGGTATCACTAGAATTGAGGATAGTTCTCGGAAATCGGGATTTTATCTTAAAGGTGATGTCGATTTTCAATCAGTTTCTGAAAAAGCTTCTTATATAACGCCTGTTCCTGGTGGTGTAGGTTTAATGACTATTGCCGCTCTGCTAAGTAATACTTTTAAAGCCTATAAGAATAACTTGAATTTATGGTAAAAAGTGATTTAGAAATGACTTATCCTGTAATGGAACATTTCTATACCTTACAAGGTGAAGGTCGCTTTGCCGGTCATGCAGCTTATTTTATTCGTTTAGGTGGTTGCGATGTTGGTTGCGTGTGGTGCGATGTAAAAGAAAGTTGGAATGCCGATAATCACGCTTCTAATTCAGTGAATGAAATGATTGATTGGGTGAAAGAATCTCAAGCTAAAATTTGTGTAATAACAGGCGGAGAACCTGCTATGTACGATTTATCCCCAATAGTTAAAGCTCTTAAATCTATTGGTGTAAGAAGTCATATCGAAACTTCAGGTGCATATCATATTAAAGGTGATTTTGATTGGATATGTCTTTCGCCTAAAAAATTTAAATTTCCTATTGAATCTTCTTTAATAAAAGCAAACGAATATAAAGTAGTTGTTTATCATAAAAGTGATATTGAATGGGCTATGTCTTATATTAATCTGCTGAACAAAGATTGTATACTTTATCTTCAACCTGAGTGGAGTAAATCTGAATCTGTTTTGCCTTTAGTTATCGACTTTGTTAAACAAAATCCACATTGGCAAATATCTTTACAAACTCACAAGTTCCTTAATATTCCTTAAGACTTGAATAAATTTGGCATAATCAAGGAATTTCTTCAAATTTGCATAAGCAATGTTCAAAGGAATTTCGAAGCTCTCTTTATTTAAAAATCTAGCACTGGCTGCTGTTGCATTTATTGCATTTCTATTTTTAGCAATGTTATTTACCAATTGGTTTACTCGACATGGTCAAAGTATTAAAGTGCCTAAAGTGATTGGGATGCCTATTGATAATGCCAATCAACTATTAGATGATAACGATCTTGAATTGGTAATAATTGACTCTGTTTATAAGGAAGATTCTTCTCCAAATACAATTGTTGAACAAGATCCAAGACCCGAATCTAATGTTAAACCAGGTCGAATTATCTATGTGACAATAAATACGGGGTTAAAACCTAAAGTCAAAATGCCAAAGTTAATCAATGGGGGAGCTAATCTTGCTAAAGTATTACTTCAAAATTCTGGTTTAAAATTAGGAAAAATTGACTCTGTTCCAAGTGGTATAGGCTCTGGTTTAGTGCTTTCTCAAAAATATAAAGGTAGAGATGTTGCACCAAATACGCTTTTAGAAAAAGGCTCTATTATTGATATCTCGGTTTCTAAAAAGGTTTTCTTAAAAGATTCTGCTGACAATTCTAACCCATTGCCTCCAATTAATTCCGAAATTCCTTGATTAATTTGTAAAAAAATGTCTGAAATTGCAATATTAATTATATTAATCTGTTACTAAATCTGTCATGAAATACTTGTATTCTATATTGTTTCTAATTGTTTTTTCTAATGCCTTTGCTCAAGGTCCTATTCTTACCGGTTTAAATAATAATCCAATCCTTAAAAAGCATCATCCAATTAATAAAAAACGCAGTATAAATGATACTATTACTTTGCCTTTTATAGATGATTTTACTTCTACTGAGGTCTTTCCTAATTCGATTTATTGGATGGATAGGCAGGTTTTTATCAATTCGACTTTCCCAGTTTCTGCTCCAAGTTATGGTGTTGCTACTTTCGATAATCTCGACCACCTAGGTCGGCCTTATCAAGCGCTTAATGGCAATACACATAATCACTGCGATTCTCTAACTAGTAATCCAATTAATCTTTTATACTATACAAGTGGTTTGTCTAAAGTGCTCTATTCAATTTCAGATTCCATTTATTTAAGTTTTTTTTATCAAACTCAAGGTTTAGGTGATCCTCTAGATAATTCGGATTCTCTTGTATTGAAATTTAAAGATTCTCTAGGGTTTTGGAAGACTGTTTGGAAGGTTTCTGGAACTTCTCTTAAACCATTCAAACAAGTTCTTGTTCCTATTCTCGATTTAGGATATCTCTCTAATCGTTTTCAATTCAGATTTATCAATTATGGTAAAAGTACTGGAAATATGAATCAATGGCACATCGATTATGTAAGAATGGATAAGGCTCGTAATCAAAATGATACGATTATCAATGATGTGGCAATTAATCAAGTGCCTACTGGTCCGCTCTCTTATTACGAATCTATGCCTTATGACCATTTTAAAGCAAATCCTGCTTTTCATACTAATAATCAATTGGTCTTAAATTTAAGAAATAATAATGCTAATAATTTGGTTAACTTCAATTTTGCCTACCAAGTTATAAATCAATATAATAAACTAGTAT
>JADLHV010000088.1 GCA_020848595.1 Bacteroidia bacterium | reverse complement strand
TTATCTTTAATAAATGAATAATTGCCTAATGTAGCACCTAGTAACTGTCTGCCTTTAAAATTACAAAATTCAAAATATGCATCATTGCATATTACAAGGCCACTTCCTAATTCTGTATCCTTGTTGACCTTATTACCCCACTGTGCTACAGAAATACCGTGTAATACAATACCTTGGGTATTTTCATTGCTATTCCAAAATTGGAATGGAAAAATAATGTCAATAACTGGTTCTGCTTGTCGTCTTCGTAACACCCAATCGTTTGCCCAATCATATTCAGCATAATCGATGACAAAATTATAATCAGTAGTATTATATGCTATTTTTGTCCAATGATCTCCATCTAAAGCCGTTACTGATAATGGAGTGCCATATTGGCCAGATATATTTTCCCAAACATATCCTCCCCATATAATTTTTCTACCAATAACCGTATTAAACCCGGTTAATGCCGGATCTGGATTCTCGCCATCAAATATATTATACAAATAATAATAAGCATGAAGAGTAATCTCAGCCAGTCCCGAACCTCCATCAATTAATATGGTTTCGCCTTGAATATAACCTGTTCCCGGATTATTAATAATAACACTAGATATTACACCTACGGTAACTACAATATCTACAGTTAAGCCAGTTCCTGTTCCACCAGTAGTATTTACGTTGGTTGCTGTAGTATAGCCAGTAGTATCCCCTGCTACAGACATATGAGTTCCAGTACGTAAATCTAAAGTTCCATAATTGGTTTGATCGTACTTCGGATTCCAGAATTCTCCCCAGCCTTCAGTGGAAAACTCGGTTTTGGTTAGGCCCCATACGTAAATAGTCGTTCCGGCATTATTTCCGTCATCATAAAGGACCGGAATTGTAACTTCTGCTTTATTCTTGTGGACGCCAGTAATCCGGTAAAGTGTACCCGGCTTTACTTTTGATGTCTCAATTAACGTAAGTGCTTTTTCGTATGTAATTGTCTTAAAGGAAGACCCGCAACAGCATCTAGCTTTTAGTTTTTCTATCTCTTCGGCTAATTGGGGCAGTGTGTTCATGGCAAATTATTAAGGCCTAAAGCTACGTATTATTTTTAATAATACCTAGTAAATCATACAATAATTCAAATTTGATAGAATCGGTTATTATTGTATGCATCAGCGATCACCTCTACATTGCCTTCTTCTGGGATACCTAAATACTGACATACATACTTGGCCCTTAATTTGGTGCTGTGCCTCCCCCTCGCCAAAATGCTTGAAACAACACTTCTGTTTTTGGAATTTTGCTTAATGTTGGCATGTCCAAAAATTAGTGACAACGCCTTGTCTTCATTCTTACTGTAGATTGGTCCTTTCATACTGCAAAATTAATACTTATTTTGTTGTTAGTTAAGTAATTAAGTCAGCTTTTTACAAAAAAAATAGGGTCTAGAAATTAGACCCTATTTAAAAATTTAAAATATGAAAATACTATTGCTTATCAATCTGCTCCCGAAGATCACCTCTTATTGCTTTATTTAAACGTTGAGATATCTTATCTGTATTTATATTATGCATTGAAGAAAATACTTCATTCACATAACATATCTTCCATCTATTCTCTATCAATGATGTAGATAATGTTGTGGTGCTTGAATCAACTGCAATGACCTTGCCCATGTCGATATCAACAAAAATACTTCGGTCTCCCAAATCACTTAATTGAACATCATTGGCTTGCAGGTCAGCATTGATTGGCTGATAATTATAAGTTTTTTCGATACCGATGTCTTTTTCAGCGAAAGACACGACTGGCTTAAAGAGGATGAACGCAAAGGCGAACATCATGACACTAAAAAATTTCTTCATGTTTAATGTTTTAATTAATAAAAATTAGAAAACAAATATACGAATAGTTTGTGAATAAATGAATTTTTATTTAAAAAATATGGTGAGCAGACCTGCTTTTGTTGTCCTTTCTGGTCGGCAAAATCCTGAAATCCACAGTTTCTAACCTGCGCCCACCAATATTAATTTGCCTTAACTGCCAATTTATATTCCAATAGATTCAAAGTAAACTTTGTTACTTCTGTAAGGCACTTTAGAAGATACTCTTTAGTTAATTTCTTTTGTGGAATTCGATTTACATATGCCTCATAAACCTTAAACTCGATTTCTGAACAATGTTCTGCAATTGTAAACCATCCATTTGTTTCCGGCTCCTGCATTCCACTGTTTAAATGAAATTGCTGTTGTTTTTCGTTGAACTCTAATCTGTATGTTTTGTCTAATGTATTATCCATATGTTTTTTTAAAACTCTATTAAATCGAAATTAATCCTCGTTCCTTTTGCTGCCATGGTGATCTTCTTCCCGGTGTTCCTCTCTATTCTATCTTTAAAATTTGCCTCGTGGCTGTTCGCGTCAGATAAGTGAATGAGAACGATATTAGTCACCTTGGATAGGTCATTGGCCATTAACAATTGCTCGCATCCTTCAATTGACATATGGGCTCCTATCAACCTTCTATATACAAAGTGCTGCATCTTTCCACTTAGAACTTT
>JADLHV010000087.1 GCA_020848595.1 Bacteroidia bacterium | reverse complement strand
TCCGACGAATTATCCAGGATGTACAGAAATAGGAGGTGATGTATTTATAAAAGGTAATGACATTATAAATTTAATGGCGTTAAATTCAATTACTCATATTAAAGGGCACTTGAGAATACTTGACAACCCATTATTAGGGAATTTAGATGGATTGAATAATCTCACATTTGTTGATGGATTATTTTCAATATCCAATAATGCTGCATTAAATTCGATAGAACACCTATTGTCACTTCAAAAAGTTGGAAACTCCTTTGGCTTAAGTAAGAATAATAATTTAACTTCACTTCACGGCTTAGAAAATTTAAGGGAAACTGGTAGTTTTGGATTTAGCTCATGTTACAAAATTTTAAATCTTAGTGGATTAGAAAATTTAGAAATTGCTTTAGACATTGGTTTTTATGATACTTACTTGACAACTCTTAATGGCTTAAATAGCTTAAAAAAAGTAAACCAAATAGAGCTAAATCTCAATACTAAATTGAAATCTATATCATCTATTAATCTTTTAGATTCGGTACATTATATAAGAATTAAGGACAATCCAGAACTTGAAAGTATAAATGGTTTTAATAACTTAAAAAAGGTTAGTAATTTTCTTAGTATAGTTAATAATGATAAGCTAGTAAATTTTATTGGTTTTGAAAATCTTTCAAGTATTAAGGATTTATTAATTGGTTATAACCCTGCCTTGAATAGCTTTGTTGGATTTGATAATCTCTCGTTAGTAACAGGACTTTTTTTAATAAACAATAACAAGAGCTTAAAAAATCTTGAGGGTTTAATCAAGCTCAGAAATATTAATGGGGAAATGCGAATAATAGAAAATGATAGCATTGTTAATTTGATGGGAGGTAGTTCTTTAGAAGTTGCAAATCACATTGCCATAATTAAAAACCCAAGACTTATTAGTACTCAAGGCTTCCCCAATTTAGTAAAGATAAATACTGCATTGAATATAGGTGATAACCAAAGGCTACAAAATTGTAATGGATTCAATTCTTTGAAAAGCATTGATGCGGGATACATGAATATTTATGAAAATCCTAATTTACTTAATTTAGATGGATTTCCTAGCCTAATTTCTATAGGAGGTAAATTACAAATTTCTAAAAATAATAGATTGGCGTCAATCTCTGGTTTTAACAATTTACATGATATTGGCTTTGCTCCAAATGATGCTGCCAATCAAGTTTTATATATTAGTGAAAATCCAGAATTACTTGCTATTAATGGATTTAAAAATTTATCCAAGTGCAACTATTTGAGTATTTCTACTAATGCAGTCTTAGATGAAATTAATGGGTTTGAAAAACTAAATTGGGTTTCAGAATTAGGGATTTCTGGTAATCATAATTTGAAAGAAATTAAAACTTTTGTCAATGTAAACAATAATGTCAGAAAGATATGGCTATCCAATTCATCAATGGAAAACATATCAGGGTTAAGAAATTTAAAGGCTGATTCCATGACCTACTTGTATATTAGGGGCAATACAAATTTAAACTCTTGTAATTTAAAATTCATATGTGACTTTGTAAATTCCCATTCGCAGTTTAATAATAATAGTACTTTAGATCCAAATTATTATATTTCATGGAATGGTAATGACTGTAACATTGGAAATGACTTACCATTTACTCCTACATCCCAGTATTCAAAGAAAAACGATTTAAAATGCTCTCCGCTTATTTGTAATTCAAGTAGCTTGATTGTGAACAATTCAAACTCAAAGTGTATAAACGACAGTATGTCTTTGTCAGCAATTGTTACAGGGAAACTTCCAATACAATATAAATGGTTTGATGGTTCTTCAAATTCAGAATTAACTTTTAGAGTTGATTCTATCAATAATATTGGTTTATTAACTGATGATGGCGAAGGTTGCAGAAATTATTATGATACTACTTTTTATGGTATGAGTATTTCTAAGCCACTCATATCCATTAAAGAAGAATCATGTTTTAAGTGTAATAATGCTGAAATAGCTATTTCTGTAAGTGACACTACTCTGCAAATACAATGGTCTGATCATGATTCACTTTTTGTTAGAAAGAATTTAGGCCCAGGTACTTATCATTTTAGGTTAATGAGTAATTTAGGATGTACATATGATTCTACTATAATTATTTCACCGTTTATCTGCAAAGAATTGAAGTATAGTAAGTTTATAGAAAATCCTAAATGCTTTAATGATTTGGGAATGATTAAATTAGAATTTAATACTGTAAACAACATCAAAGAAGTTGCATGGGATAACGGAAGTTTCGGAAATGAAAATTTGGTTGAACCTGGGACAAGTATTGTTCATATAATTACTGAAGATCTTTGTGAATATGCTGATACATTTACAGTTACTGCACCTCAAAAGATAGAGACTACATTAGCTAAAGAAAGTCCTCAATGTGATGGAGTATGTGATGGAAAAATTTTAGTAAAAATAGGAGGTGGTGTCTCACCATATATTTCTACTTTTGATACACAGATATTCAATGATAGCTTGTTGGCTATTTGTTCTGGAGAATATTTACTTAGTATTACAGACAGCAATAATTGTAAGTTAG
>JADLHV010000086.1 GCA_020848595.1 Bacteroidia bacterium | reverse complement strand
GGCAATACTTTCGCCCATTTTAGGCATGATTAATTCAACTTGAGCCATAGAATAAGGCTGCAAAGATACAAAAATTTGTCATACGTTGGTTCTACTTCTTACACCAAGAAACTTAATTCATAATAGATTGATTTTTTAATAACCTAAACATGGATTTAAATTCATCTGCACTCAATACACTAATGATTTAATAACCAATTTAAAACCTGCATACTAATACCTAATTTTAGAAATAGGGCGTTCCCATTTCCGTTATCACTGCAATGGTCGGGCTATCCGCTCATAGTCCTCCGCGCTGCCGTTGACACTCTAGCGCGTCCGGGCTAACCGCTTCTATCCCTAACGCGGGCATCCGTTTCTAAAAAAAATTTAGCTTAAACATTCAATTCTACTATAACTTTATTTGAAATACTAAGTTCAATAAACTCATCTACTCTACAGTCACCTCCCAAGCCCTGTCTCCTTTATCCTCTCCCCTAAATCCTGTCTCCTGTCTCCTAGTTCCTTTCCCAAACCCCTGTCTCCTAAATCCTCTATCCTCTTTCCTAGATCGCAATTCCCATCAAAGTATTAAAACCTTAAACAATTTTCTATATTTGCGGCGTGAATTATCGGATAGAAAAGGTAGAAAATACTGAACAAGCCAAAGAGTTTTTAAATTTCCCTAAACGTCTTTATGCCAATGATGCTAATTATATTATGCCATTGGATATCGATATAGAGAATGTTTTTAATCCTACTTACAATCCTGCTTTCGAAACAGGCGAATGCGAGCGTTGGATATTAAAAGATGGGAGTAAGATTCTAGGTAGAATTGCTGCTTTTTATAATAAGGTTGAAAAAAATGATTCATTAACTGCTGGTTGTGGATTTTTTGAATGTGTTAAAGATAAAGAGGCAGCGTTCAATTTATTTGATACGGCTAAGAATTGGTTAAAATCTAAAGGCTGTACATATATGGATGGCCCTATAAATTTTGGAGATAGAGACAGTTTTTGGGGTTTAATGGTCGAAGGTTTTGCTAGTCCAAGCTACCGCGAAAACTATAATTTCCCCTATTACAAAGAATTCTTTGAGGCTTATGGTTTTAAATCTGAAATTGGACAAACAACTTCTTTGATAGACGAAAGCATGTTTAATTTCGAACGATTTAGTAAATTGGCTAGTCGCGTTTTTAATAACCCCGCTTATACATTCGAACATTTTAAAACTTCAAAAATCAATAAGTACGCCGAAGATTTTGTAACCATTTATAATAAAGCATGGGCATTTCATGAAAACTTTGTTCCTATGACCAAAGAAAAAATCTTAATACGAATGCGTGAAATGGCGCCTATTGTAGTAGAAGACCTAAATATATTCGCTTATAATAATGGCGTTCCAGTTGGATTTTATTTAACCGTTATAGATGTTAACCAAATTTTTAAACACGTTAATGGTAAAATGAATTGGTTGGGAAAACTTAAGTTCCTTTATTATAAAAAACATGTTAAAAGGATTAGAGGTGTTGTATTTGGCGTTGTTCCTGAATTCCATAATTTGGGTATTGAAGTCGCCCTAATCATGAAGTTTAGAGAAAATATGATTAAAAGAAAACAATACAATCAAAATGAATTGGCATGGATTGGTGATTTTAATCCAAAAATGCTCAGTATGTTCGAATCGATGGGTGCGCAACCTGTTAAAAGGCATATTACCTATCGTTACCTTTTTCAATAATCTAGAATTTGAAAATCCTCTTTATAGCGAATCGTTTTCCTTATCCGCCCTTTAGAGGTGATAAACTCAAGATATATAATCTAGCTAAGCGCATTTCAAAACATCACGAAATCGACTTAATTACTTTTGCAGAAAATCCAGATGACTTAAAATATCTCCCTGAACTGGAAAAAATATTTAATAAATGTATCATTATCGACTTACCAAAATGGCAAAGTTTATTACAAGTAGGCTTAGGCTTATTAGGTAAAAACCCCTTACAAGTCAACTATTTCAAATCAGGTAAATTCAAGTCAGAATTAGATTCATTGTTAAAATACAATCAATATGATGCCATACATGTTCAACATTTAAGAATGGCTCAATATGCTATGGAACTCAAGCATCAATATAGGATTCTCGATTTACCTGACGCTTTTTCTTTGTATTGGCAAAGGCGCAAATCTATTGAGCGGAGCTTACCTAGCAGACTATTAGATCATATCGAATCGAAGCGGGTTTTACATTACGAAAAAAAGATTTTAAAAGCGTTTGATTTAAACTTGGTATGCTCTAAAGAAGACCTAAATTTCCTTAGAGAATCGCATAATATCGAAAATATACGATTGCTTCCAAATGGTGTAGATACAGATAAATTTAAACCAATAGGACACGACTATAGTCACAACCATACTTTATTGTTTACTGGTAATATGGATTACGACCCCAATGTCGATGCGGTTATACATTTTACCGAAAATATCTTCCCCTTAATAAAGCAAGAGCATCCGAATGTCAAATTTATAATTGCTGGACAAAGGCCAATAGAAAAGGTAAAATTATTGGATAATGGCAAAGACATAGAAGTAACAGGCTTCATTCCAGATTTATCCGAAATGTACAATAAAGCTTCTGTTGTAGTTGCTCCACTTCGATTTGGAGCGGGCACTCAGAACAAAGTTTTAGAAGCTATGGCCATGGGTATCCCGGTGGTTTGTTCGCATATTGGATTTGAAGGATTAGGCATTTCGGATGGCGAAGGCGCATTTATGCGAAAAGACCCAATAGTATTTGCCGAACAAGTGAATGCATTATTATTGAATGAATCTTTAAGACGCAGCACAGGCGAAAAAGGT
>JADLHV010000085.1 GCA_020848595.1 Bacteroidia bacterium | reverse complement strand
GAAGGATTGTTTCATTATTAGCTAAAGATTCACGAAATTCGCGCACTTTCAAACCACCAGATGGAAAATCCTGACCTTATAGAAATAATCGGCGCATCGGAACATAATTTAAAACAAATAGATTTAAGTTTTCCACGCAACCAGTTGGTAGTCTTTACAGGACTTAGTGGAAGTGGTAAATCTAGTTTAGCGTTTGACACTATTTTCGCAGAGGGACAAAGGCGATATTTAGAGACCTTTAGTGCATATGCTCGCCAGTTTATAGGCGATATGAAACGCCCACAAGTTGACAAAATCAATGGTTTATCTCCTGTTATCAGCATAGAACAAAAAACGGTGAGTAGAAATCCGCGCTCTACAGTTGGAACAATTACCGAAGTTTACGATTTTCTAAGATTATTATTTGCAAGAGCAGCAGATGCCTATAGCCATTTATCTGGAAAGAAGATGGTTAAATTTAGTGAGGCTCAGATAATGCAATTAATACAAGAGCAGTTCAGTTCAAAGAAAATTACCATACTAGCACCAGTAGTTAAAGGACGCAAAGGACATTATAGAGAACTTTTCGAACAAATACTCAAACAAGGCTATAGAAAAGTTAGAGTAGATGGCGAGATAATGGAAATTGAAGCGGGCTTACAATTAGACCGATATAAGATACACGATATTGATGTTCTTATAGACAGAATAGAGCCAAGTGAAACGCAAAAAAACAGAATTAACGAAAGTATAAAGACTGCATTTAAAATGGGTAAAGGCACCTTATCAATCATGGATAATGCCGATAAAAAAGTGCACTTTTTCTCCATGTTTTTAATGGACCCAGAAACAGGTTTAAGTTACGATGAACCACAACCTAATACCTTTTCATTTAACAGTCCGTACGGCGCGTGCCCTAATTGCAATGGACTTGGCATTGTGAGTGAAATTGCCTTAGAAAGCATTATACCAGATAAAAAGAAAAGCATTAACAAAGGCGGAATAATACCTATTGGAGAATTAAGAGAAAATTTCACCTTTGCCCAATTAAGAGGACTTGCTAAAAAATTTAAATTTAGCTTAGCAGACCCTATTGAAAAATTAACCGATGAAATAATTCAGATTATTTTACATGGCACCGACGAATCTTTTCCAGTAACATATACCAATTACGAACTTAAAACACAAACTGTTGATACAATTTTCAAAGGCATTATTCCAATAATAGAAGAGCAATATTACGAAGGGAAAAGCGAATCATTGAGTAAATGGGCAGAAGAGTTTATGCATAATAAAACTTGTCCAGTTTGTTCAGGAGCACGATTAAAACAAGAAGCTTTAAACTTCAAATTGGGCGACTTTAACAGTGCTCAAATTGCTCAAAAATCAATTAGCGATTTAAGAGATTGGTTAGAAACTTTAGAAAATCAATTGCAGGATAGACAAAAAATCATTGCCTCAGAAATTATAAAAGAAATTAAGACAAGAGTTGGTTTTTTATGTAATGTTGGACTTGATTATCTTACTTTAAATAGTCCTTCGAATACATTAAGCGGAGGAGAAGCCCAAAGAATTAGATTGGCGACACAAATTGGCTCACAGTTAGTTAATGTTTTATATATTTTAGATGAGCCAAGTATAGGCTTACATCAACGCGATAATGAAAAACTAATAAAATCATTAAAAGATTTAAGAGATTTAGGGAATAGTGTTATAGTAGTTGAACACGATAAGGATATGATAGAACAGAGTGATTATATCATAGACATTGGACCAAAGGCAGGTATACATGGAGGGCGAGTAACAGCACAAGGCACTTATAAAGAGTTTATTCAACAAAATTCTATAACGGCACAATACATCAATGGCACACGCAAAATAGAAGTTCCTAAAAAAAGAAGAAAACCAGGCAAAGAAAAACTCACCTTAAAAGGTTGTACAGGACATAATTTAAAACAAGTAGATGTAGATTTCCCATTAGGGATTTTTATTTGTGTTACAGGCGTTTCGGGCAGTGGCAAATCATCTTTAATTAACGAAACTTTATATCCAATATTAGCTAAACATGTTTACAATAGTAAATATCAATGTTTACCCTATAAGAGCATTACCGGATTAGAACATATCGATAAAGTTATTAGAATCGATCAAGCACCAATAGGACGAACCCCTCGAAGTAATCCGGCCACTTATACCGGCGTTTTTAGCGATATACGAAATTTGTATGCCATGTTACCAGAAGCCAAAATAAGAGGCTATAAACCAGGAAGATTTTCATTTAATGTAAGTGGAGGAAGATGCGAGACTTGCAAAGGCGGTGGATATAAAATAATACAAATGAATTTTTTACCCGATGTAGAAGTACTTTGTGATACATGCAATGGTAAGAGATACAATAGAGAAACCTTAGAAGTAAGGTATAAAGGCAAGAGCATTAACGATGTATTAGATATGCCTATAGAACAAGCTGTAGAATTTTTCGACAACATGCCAAATATTTGTAGAAGATTAGAAGCATTAAGAGATGTAGGTTTAGGTTATATAACATTGGGACAATCATCTACAACATTAAGTGGAGGAGAAGCACAGAGAGTAAAACTAGCAGAAGAATTGGCAAAGAAAGACACGGGTAAAACGTTTTACATTTTAGATGAACCAACAACAGGATTACATTTTGAAGATATCAGTGTTTTATTAGAGGTATTGAATAAATTAACCGACAGGGGCAATTCTGTTTTAGTTATAGAACACAATATGGATGTAATAAAAGTGGCGGATTACATTATTGATTTAGGTCCAGAAGGCGGAGGAGGCGGAGGAGAAATATTGGCTTATGGCAGCCCCGAAGAAATCATAAAAGTGAATAAGAGTCATACTGCTAGGTTTTTAGCTAAGGAGCTTTTAGCTTAATTGAAAGAAATAAGCAATACAATAGATGGGTAATCTATCCACCCAAATTAGCTCTCAGTTTGATTAATAAAACTCTAATAAAGAGAATAAAAAACTAAATCCTTATATCGTATTCAACTGATTTAAAAAGAATTATTAGCTAAACTTGATTTTCAATTCGCAGCGATTAATTGCAAAATCACATCGCTAGATTTCTACACTCTCGTAAACTTATTTTTCTTATTCAAAATCCGTATATTTGACCCAATATTATGGATAGTACACAATCTCTTAAGAATGTAGAACTTAACGACCTACACATCGCTTTAGGCGGTAAAATGGTGCCTTTCGCTGGATTCAATATGCCAGTACAATACAGCAACTTAATCCTTGAACACAATGCGGTTCGTAACAATGTTGGTGTTTTTGACGTCTCTCACATGGGAGAATTTATGCTAAAAGGTGATAAAGCGCTCGAACTAATTCAATTAGTAACCTCTAATGACGCATCTAAATTAACCGATGGTAAAGTGCAATACTCTTGCATGCCTAATAATACCGGTGGTATCGTCGATGATTTATTGGTTTACAGATACAACCAAAATGAATATTATCTAGTAGTTAATGCTTCTAATATTCAAAAAGATTGGGATTGGATTGCTTCTCATAACACATTTGGAGTTCAAATGGAAAATATGAGTGACGGATTAAGTCTTTTCGCTGTGCAAGGTCCAAATGCTATTAAAGTGCTTCAAACGCTTACAGATGTTAACCTTTCTGAAATGGAATATTATAGTTTCAAAGGTGGAACAATGGCTGGCTGCGAAGATGTCATTATTTCTAATACGGGGTACACTTGTGCTGGTGGATTTGAATTATATGTATGGAACAAAGATGCTAGTACATTATGGGATGCTATTTTTGAAGCCGGTAAATCTTTTGATATAATACCTTGTGGTTTAGGCTGCAGAGATACTTTGAGACTCGAAAAAGGTTTTTGCTTGTATGGCAATGACATTAATGATAGCACCTCTCCTATTGAAGCTGGTTTAGGTTGGATTACCAAATTCACTAAGGATTTTGTTAATAGTTCTTACCACAAATCTCTAAAAGAAAATGGTGTTTCTAAAAAATTAGTTGGATTTGAAATGCTTGATAGAGGCATACCAAGACAACATTATTCTATTAAAGATGCTCAAGGCAATTTGATTGGTGAAGTAACATCCGGCACACAATCTCCTAGTTTAGGCAAAGCTATCGGAATGGGTTATGTTACTACCGAATTTAGCAAAGCTGGAACCGAAATATTTATTGAAGTTAGAGACAAAGCACTTAAAGCTGTTGTTTGTAAAATACCTTTTTTATAAATTATAATTCTATGAAAACTATTGCATTATTCTTATCCTTTTTAGTTGTTTCTTTTTCTAGTGCGCACGCCTTAAAGTCGTTCGACGATGAACCTGTAACCACAACTAAGAAATCACCTTACAAAAAAATGATTCACTTTAATCCACTCGCGCTAACTATTGGTGGACTCGAATTGGGTTATGAAACTTCTGTTACTCATAAGGAATCCTTTATAGTTAATGTCGGTTATTATCTTAGTCAAGAAGCTGGTTTCTTAGATTTGAAAGATGATTACTCGAATATGAATGGATTTAGAATAGAAATGCAATATCGTTTTTACAGAAAGAATAACAACTATATTAGAAATGTTTTCTTAGCGCCATTTTTTAATCTTAAAACTCAATCTGCAGATCATAACGAAATAGTTTATACCCCTTCTTCTCCAAGTTCCATTACCAAAACAACTACTTATAGCGCTTCAACTATTGGTGTTGGCTATATGTTGGGAAGCAGAAAATCTATTTTCGAAAATATCTACTTAGATGCAGCTATTGGTGGTGGTGTTTTTATTCCGGTTTCTGGAGATCATCACAAAGAACTTAATATTGGATTGTTTAATCCTTTTCAAAAAGGTGTACAATTTAAAGCCTCATTTGGAATCCTTATCGCTTTATAATTTGTAAAGTGAAAAGCTTCTCTTGGATATTAGTTTTACCGCTCATTCTACTAAGTTCGTGTTTCGAATTTATTGAAGAAATTAGCTTTGATGGTGAAGAATCTGGCACTTGCGAATACACTCTAAATTGCTCTCAAAGTCGATTGAAGCTCAAAAACATTATTAAGCTCGATACTTTTATGGGCTATACTTTACCTAATCAAAATGCAATTGAAAAAGATTTAAATAAAGTAGTTGAAATACTCTCTATATCTAAAGGCATAACTAATGTTCAACGCTCTTTTGATTTCGACCAATTTATTTTTAGTATACAATTTCATTTCGATAGTGTTAAAAATTTAAACTTAGCACTTAATCAAATTGCACATCATGAGCGCATTAAATATTCACTTCCATTTGTTCGTCTTTATGAAAAAGAAAATGGTGTATTTAAACGCAATACTATACCTGATGATACCTTATTTAAAAAGGTTGACAAAAAGCACTTTAAATTATTTGATGATGCAACAATTACATCGATATACAGATTTCAAAACACTGTAGAAAGTACAAGTAATTCAAAAGCAATTATATCTAAAAACAAAAAAGCAGTTTTCCTTAAACATAACATAAAAGAATTGACGGCAAACCCTTCACTTCTATCTAATTCTATCAAATTAAAATGACCCATAAAATTTCTATTCTCCTACTATTCGTACTTCTTTTTAGCCAATCTACGAAAGCTACCGAACTTAAAGATTACATACCTAGTGATGCTACATTAATAGTGCGTATTAATTTCAATAATCTTAATACTAAAAGCAAAGGTGAAAATTACTTGAAATATCTACAGGATATTCTTCCAGGAAATTCACGTTATTCCTACTATAATAATTGTAATATCTTTTCTGTAAAGGATATGATGAGCAATCCATTAGAATTTGGAGTAAACTTAAAAAGTGAGGCGTATATTTACCAAAAGCAAAGTGAATTCTACTCTGGCACTACTTACCTAATAACACTTGATGATGCTAAAAAATTCGAATCAAAAATTGGTAATGATGATTATTGTCATGATCCTGCATACTTCGTAAAAAAACAAACAGAAGAAGGCACTTTTTTCTTTAGTGAAAAAATAGTTATTGGTATATCTCAAAATATAGCATTCATCTTTATAAATGATAAGTCAAAATTCACAATTAAAGATAAAAAAAGAGAAGTCATTGGCAATGAAGAATATTATTATGGAGGAGACGATTATGGCTATGATAACCGTAACTCGTACAAAGATTCTACCTATTATGCAGAAATGGAAGTTTATAGGTTAATAAGTGATAGCTTATTATACGTAAAAATCAACACTTCTAATAACACAAACTACTATAATGTAATTCAAGATAATTTAGCTGATGATAATGGCATTACTGACAGAGCTAAAGCCCGCTTTCAAAAAATTAAGGAGGCTGAATTAGCTGAAAAATTTGAAAAGCTTTTAAATGATTTTAAATCCATTTGCAAAGCTGCTACAACACCAATCTATATGGATAGAAATTATGCGAGACTAGTAAAGGATAATAATGATGTGGTTGTTTTCATTAATAACCCTATTGCTCAAATGAGTAAAATAATGAATCCATTCTCGCAGGTATATTACAGTCAGGATTTTAATCAAGCCAAAAACAATACTATGATTTATTCCAAAAACATTAGTGCTGGAATGACTTTAAATTTCGAAAATGGCAATGTGCGAATTAAAACATATAACTCATTTGGAGACGAAGCCTTTAAACATGTTGAAGCAGCCTATAAGAAAAAACAAAATAAAGACTTATTTAAATACATCGATGGTACGAACATGATGGCATTTGCATCTATTTCAGTCAACACTAAAGAGATGTCTAAGTTTTACGAAAACTTCTATTTTGAATTATTAGATAACTCATCAGTAAGCAGAAGTGAATATAATATTTCTCCAACTATTCAATTAATTTGGAGTTTAATTGATAAAGAGATGATTTATGGCACTTTTTCCGATCGTCAAATTATCGCAGTAAATGGATTTTTGGATGCTAAAATTAGTTACAATTCTTACGAATATGATGAAGATTTTGTAAGTCGTCCTGTTGTTAAAGAAAAAACTATTAAACAACCTAAAGTGGTATGGGTACTTGGTGTCGATAATAAAGAATATGCAAAGAAATTATTTGATATTATAGGCAAATTCACTGTGTTTACTAAAGTAAAAGAGAATGTTATTTCGCTTAACTCTTCTAGAGAAGTGCAATTTAATCTATATATAGTTTTAACAGAAGATGCCTTTATTATAACCAATGACCCTGTTCTTGCACTAGAGAAGCAATCTGGTTTTGATAAAGGTCAATTAATGACTAAAGAGGAACAAAAATTTATCTTAAGTCACAATTTTGCTATGAAAGTTTATAGTTCAAAAATCTTAAGCTCTATCAATCAAAACTACCCATCTTCTTCTCGTCAAATGAGAGAAATTAATGAAATGGCAGCTAATTTAGGTGATCTTACTTTATTCAATACTGAACCAAAAGATAATTCGATAAGTATGGAGGCTGTTCTTTCCTTAACTAATAGTTCTGATAATAGTTTAAGCATACTCTTGAATCTGTTAAAGCGTTTATGAGTTTGAAAAAATGGATAATAACACTTTTATCAATTGTTATCCTTTTTATAGCAGGAATTGGTACATGGTTGTACATAAAGTTTCAAAGTAAAAGTGCTCTTATTACCTACATACCTGCCGAATCTGATGTTGTTGTCTATATTAATTTCAAGCAATTAATTCGTCAATCTTCTTTAAAAACTCAATCGCATAAATTTGATTTTCTTAAGGATAAATTAAATGAAATCCCTTATTTACCTAAGTTAGACGAACTTAAAAATGCGGGCATTGACCCTTTTGGAGATGCCGCTTTCTTTATTATCGACGAACAAGTTTACATCGCGTTTCTTCTTAATGATCAAGAGAAATTTAAACAACAGATTATAGAAAAACATTTGAATGCCTATCAACAAAATTCAACAAAAAATGATTGGAATGATTATTCAAGTAACGATGGAATAATCAATTGGCAATGGAACAAACAAGTGGTGTATTTAAGTATTAAGCTAAAAAATAATAACCTAAAAAAAAGGCAATTTAATTTATTAGATACAAAAAAATCCTTTGCGCAATCGTCTTCTTTCAAAAAATCCACTAATGACAGTGTACCGCTATGGTTCTATTCAAAATTAAATCCTTTTGAATCGCAAGGTGAGTTAAAAGGTGTTCTGTCATATCAAAACAATTGGCGCATCCTTTTATCGGATATTAATGGCACTCTCCCATCAAATTTAAATTCAATTGAGGCTTTAGATAACTATAATGCTGTTTTTCTTTCAAGTTCAAACTCTACTAAAATCAATCAATTTATATCATTTATACATGCCTTTTATATTTCGGATGTGAGTGATAAAGACGAACAAAATATTTCAAATATCAGCAATAGAAACTTAGTACTTTTTAACGGCCCACAGATAAACACGATAAAATATGAGCGCTATGAATTTGATGAAAATTTCGAAAAAAAGCTGGTCACTACGTTTAAATCCGACACCGTCAATGGCTTTATTCAATTAACTCAAGATTCAAGTGGCTCGATTCATTATCGGTCGAACTATTTGCTTAAAGACAGTTCATCGATTCGAATGCCTGAACAAGCTTTAGACTACTATATATATTTTGACAATACATTTATCAGTAAAATCTATAACAGTCCAATACCATTTAAAGTGAAGCTAATAGGAAAAAGAAATGGGGATAGTAGGCAATATATAGTCGATTTTAAATTATAAATTCACTTTAGTAACAATTAGTAACATAAGTCACCAAATGATTTATGTCAGATTCAGTTCAATAGTGCATTAAAAGGCATAATTTTGCAAGAAAAAACAAAGTGAATCCAGTTAAGACAAAAGTCGAACATGTGGTAGTTAAATTTGCCGGAGATAGCGGAGACGGCGTACAATTAACTGGCACCCAATTCGCAGAAACTAATGCCTTGTTCGGCAATGATATCGTAACATTTCCTGACTTTCCTGCCGAAATCCGTGCTCCAATAGGCACCGTACCTGGTGTTTCGGGTTATCAAATACATTTTGGAAGCTCCGAAATCTTAACCGCTGGCGATCGATACGATGTCTTAGTTGCTCTCAACGCAGCAGCTCTGAAAACAAATATTAAATATTTAAAACCTAATGGCATTATTATAGCCAATAACGATGGTTTTGATGATAAAAATTTACGTCTTGCTGGTTTTCAAGAAAATGATAACCCTCTTTCTAATGGTAGTCTCGACTCATATACGGTTTACTCAGCAGATATTACAAAACTTACTAAACTAGCGGTTGCTGATTTTGGACTTGGAAATAAAGAGTCTGAACGCTGTAAAAACATGTATGTATTGGGTATTGTCTATTGGCTTTTTGATAGAGACCCATCTAATACTATTCGTTTTGTAGAAAATAATTTTAAGAAAAATGTTCAAGTAGCTCAGGCTAATATAGCGGCTATTAAAGCTGGTTTTAACTTTGGAGAAACTTCCGAACTTTTTGCTAGTCGTTATGAAGTGGTATCTGCAAGCAATGCGCCTGGTATTTACCGTAGTATTAATGGAAATCAAGCTACAGCACTGGGATTAATGGCCGCGTCTGTTAATAGTGGTTTGCATCTATTTCTCGGTTCTTATCCTATAACTCCAGCTAGTGATATTTTGCACGAACTATCTAAACATAAAGGATTTGAAGTAATGACCTTTCAAGCTGAAGACGAAATTGCCGGAATTTGTTCTGCTATTGGAGCTTCTTATGGTGGTAAAATTGGCGTTACTACAAGTTCTGGACCTGGTATTGCTCTTAAAACAGAGGCTATTGGCTTAGCAACTATGCTAGAATTACCTTTAGTTATTTGCAATATTCAAAGGGGTGGACCGTCAACTGGTTTGCCTACCAAAACAGAACAAGCCGACTTACTACAAGCGCTTTATGGTCGCAATGGCGAATGTCCAATACTTGTTATTGCTGCTTGCAAGCCTTCCGATTGCTATGAAATGGTTTATATGGCGACTAAATTATCATTAGAACATACAATTCCTGTTATGTTCTTAAGCGATGGTTATCTGGCCAATGGTGCCGAACCTTGGTTGATAAAAACATTGGATAAAT
>JADLHV010000084.1 GCA_020848595.1 Bacteroidia bacterium | reverse complement strand
TTAATTGTGAGCCATTAGTATCCTGAAACTCATCAACCAAAAAATACAAAAAGCGCTCTTGATAATTTAGAAGAAAGTCTTTGTCATCGTTAAATGCTTTTAAAACCCAAAGTATCATATCAGAAAAATCATAAAGTTTTCTCTCTTCCATTTTCTTTGAAAACTCTAATGATAAATCGACTGCTGCTTTAAATTTTTCTATCCGCAACTCTTCCTCTTTTAAATCTTTTACTTTAATATCACCTTTCTTAAAATTCTTTCCATTTACTTTATAAATAAAATCGCCATTATCTTTTTTGTCTTCAAGATACTTATCTGCAGCACTTTTAATTTCATTTAAATTAAAGTTTTCTTTCTTTAAAACATCAAACAAATATCTTAAATCATCGGCATCTAAATACACATCACCTTTAAATCGCTTCAAGGGATGGTCATTGGGAATTTCATTTAAAATTTCACGTAGAATTTCGTAAACTTCTAATTCTCCTGCAGGTTGAAGATTCTTATACCCAAAATAACTCGAATTAAACTGAATAATATCGTTACATAAGGAATGAAAAGTATGAATATGAACTCTATAGGCAGCAGGTCCAATAAACTGAATTAAACGCTCACGCATGGCTACTACTCCAGCATCTGTATATGTGAGACAGAGAATTTGACCAGGATTTGTATCTGTTTTAACAAGTATATTGGCAATACGCGCAGCTAAAATCTGAGTTTTACCTGTTCCCGGACCAGCCACTACCATCACTGGACCTTCTATTTGCTCTACTGCTTCACGTTGTTTTTCGTTGAGTTTAGATAACAATGATTGAAAATCTGCCTTAGCCATAGGGCAAAGATAAGTCATGACAATTATTTATGACAACTCTGTGCATTTTTAAATACTGTTTCCTACCTTTAAGGCACTTTTAACTTTTTTAAACACAATCTCATGTGGCTCTGCTTAGTTGGGGTGAATTTTTTGATTTCAGATATTAGTGTATATAAATATTAAGAGCTCATTTATTTTAGATTTTAATCACTCTTGACCTTCTTTTACTCGCAAGCTCGTGAGATCGCGATGCTAAGTTACTCGCAAGCTCGTGAGATCACTTCGTTTAGTTAAAATTAGGGTGAAAATTTTGATTCTAAATATTAGTGAATAACCATGCTTAGTGCACAAATCTTTTAGATTTCAACCACTCATGCCCTTTATTTTATTCGGGTGAAATTTTAGATCCTAGACAAAGTGCATAAACATGTTTAGTGCTCGAATCTAATGATTCGTGTTACAGATCTCGGGTATCAGTGAGCGTAAATAGATGTTTTGGATTTAAAATTAGAATAGAGTTTTTAGTGCATATTCAAGTACTCAATAACTTCCTGCAAATGCAGTTTGTTATGGCACTCAAATCAAATAGACGCTGTGTTTGGCTCTTCGAATTTAATCTATGTAAGGTAGTTATTAGCCTACTAAATGCGCAAAATACTAATAATGTATCTTCCTTTTAACACGCTTAAATACAAATTGCATCCCCTATATTTGCTTCATGAACAGAAAATTATTCTGGATCATTCTCGCAATGTTTCATGGCTTGTTTTTTATTAAACAAGTCTTTTTTAACAATAGCCTAATTCAGGATAGTGTTGAGTATCTATTTGCTGCCGATAATCTGATTCAAAAGGGAACTTTATATGCTTGGAACATGAATTTTGCCTTTAATGCCGATTGGTTAACTAAAAGACCTTTTCTCTATCCTTCTATATTAGTTATGGCTAAAACTCTGAGCGGTGGTTCTTCTTTTCTATTCTTCTTTTTAATTTATCTTGTACAAAACCTTCTAAGTCTAAATACTATTCGATTGTGTCTTAATATTGCTGATAAATATAATCCTCTTTTTAGTAGAACTAAAGTTTTATTGTTTCTTCTATTCTCTATCTCGCAAGTCATTTATGCCAACCTTATTATGTGCGAAATTTGGCTTCAAGCTGCATTATTTGGAATTGCATATTTACTTATAATGAAAGAAGATTCTATTTATAAATACTTGTATATTTCTCTTCTTATTATTGCCGGTATGGCGCTTAAACCTGTCCTAATGCCTGCTGCTTTCTTATTCCCAATTGCCTTAATAATTTATTATAGAAAACAGATAAAATGGCTCTATTTAACTATAAGTATTTTACCTATTATTTTTGCTATTTCTTATTCTTTAGTTAATAAACAAAGAACTGGTTACGCTCAATACTCTTCAATTAGTACTATCAATCTCTTACATTATAATTCATACGTCATGCTTATGAATGAATATGGCACTACAATAGCTGATAGTTTGATTGATAATATTAAGATTAATACAAGGGGTATGAGTTACGCCCAAAAACAACAATATATAGAAGAAAACTGTAAAACTCTTATTAAAGATCATCTCTCTCAATATACTTATTTACATTTGCGTGGAATCGCCTTTGCGCTATTTGATCCGGGAAGATTTGATATCACTCAATTCTTTAATCTGCCTCATGAAGGTAATCTCATCTATCAAACAAATCAAAATGGTTTAATGAGTAAATTACTGAAGATTTTAATGAATCCTCTTGGTATTGTATTGCTAAGTATTTTTGTTTTTAATCTTTTTAGATTTCTTAGAATCTGTTTATTTATTGCTCATAAGGGTTACACTTGGCCCCTGAAACTGATTATTCTATTAGTTCCAACATATATTCTAGCTCTTACAGGACCAATCGGAACAAGTCGATTTTTTATGCCGCTAATTCCATTTGGATTATTGGTTTTTATATTAAGTTATAAATCAAAAAAAACATGAAACTATTTACCTTGTTTATAGCGGTTTGGGTAGTCAATACTATATACCCTCAAATGCCCTCTTACCGTTTAGGTGATTGGAAAAATGTTGGTTCAATGGATAGTAGTTTCCCAAGTAAAACCGTATATCTTGATGACTTTAGTCGCAATTTTCCCATTGCAAATCCAGATTCTACAATACAGGTAGCTCTGCTCAGTCTTAAAAATCAAGGGGGTGGTACTCTTATTATAAATCCCGGTACCTATATTTTTCATTCTAGTATTCAACTCTATAGCCAAATAAGGGTCAAAGGTTTTGGAAAACTCACTAATATTCATTTTGATTTTAATTCGCAAAACAAAAATGGATTTATAATAAATGGCGCATCTATAGGAAACAATATAAATATAGATTCTATCAATGGTTATAAGATATTTCTCCATCAAGCGCCTAATGATACCTCTATTCGTCTCTTTAAACTCGGCTTTAACGATTCTGATAAAATGAATAATGATTGGGCATACGGTAGTGCCGGTCAATTACTAAGAGTTAAGTCGATTAATGGTAATATAGTAACGGTTTTAGATAGTCCTTTTAGTGGTGATCTTTTATCTAGGAATGCCTATTTAAAGGCTATTATACCTGTTGAACACGCCGCAATCGAATGTTTACATATAGAAAGATTAGATTCATCCTTTGGCCAAAGTTCAAACATTTATATTAATTACGGACTAAACTGTACTATTAGTGGTATCGAAAGCTCGTATTCTAATTTTTCGCATATTAGTATTAACCAATCTAGTCAATGTAGAATAGAACGCAATTACTTTCACCATTCTTTTGGCTATGGCGGTGGTGGTCGAGGCTATGGTGTTGTTTTACAAATGGGTGCCTACAAAAATCTTGTACAGAATAATCAATTCTTTCACCTTAGACATAGTATCTTACTTCAGAGCGGTGCTAACAATAATGTTATTTCCTATAATTACTCAAAAGAGCCTTTTGTTACTGATAATATTTTTACAGATGCTGGAGGTGATTTAGTATGTCATGGAAATTACGTTTATAGAAATCTATTTGAAGGCAATATTTGTCAAACTATCACTATCGATAACAGTCATGGGAAAAATGGACCCTATAATACTTTCTTTAGAAATAGAGCAGAATTATATGGCATCTTAATCAGTACTAGCCAAGATTCTCAAAATTTTATCGCTAATGAAATCACTAATACCGCTTCTCTTAAAGGGCAATTCATAATAAATGGTACTGGACATTTTAGAAATTCAAATTCTGTAAGAGGCGTCATATCAGACGGAAATAAGCTCTATCCCAATTCATTGTATTTAAATGAACTCCCTAATTTTTGGAATATCCCATATAATTTTTGGGGTATTGGCACGCCATTTACCTATTTACATGGCAGTAATCCTGCTCAACAAAGACAATTAGATTCTTTAGATTTCTCACCTTGCTCCATTCCTATAAGAACCACAAATCTTCAAAAAATATCTGTTTTAAATCATGTCCTCTATCCAAACCCTATAGAAAGAGGACAAATTTTACACTTTAATTCAACTTATTACAGCATTCAGATTATGAATTTACATGGTACTATTTTACAGAAAGTGGAAAATCAAGATGCCGTTAATACAGAATTTTTAAACCCAGGTTTATATGTTGTATTACTAAATGGTAAACGCTCTCTGCTTCTCAGCGTTAGGTAACTACAAACGTGTGTTTTCTACCTTATCAAAATCAATTGAATTGAATATTTTTGATTTGTAAACTTCTTGAATTAAATCCAAATGATCATTAGAATGTGCATCGGTACCTAAAAAATCATAATAACCTTGTTTGATGAGCCATTGTGCCAATTTTTTAGCACCTGGAGAATAGTAGCCACTTAGAGACAACAAATTTATTTGCATTTTAACTCCCGACTGAACTATTTCTTCAATATCCTCGTAGTTTTCTTGAAAGTATATATAACGTTCAGGATGCGCCAAAATTGGATTTAATCCTAAGGTTCTAATTTCGAAAAATAATTGCTTAAAAAACACAGGGCGATTCATGAAAGAAGTCTCCACTAAAATATGATTATCATGAAACGTCAATAAATCTTCCTTCGAGCGCACTTTCTCTAAAAAAAACTCATCCATATAATACTCTGCTGCGGCATGCACTTCTAAAGGTAAATCGTGTTCTTTTAAAGCCAAATTTAAATGATTAAGTTTTTCTTCAATTATGACACGGTTATTAGGATAATAATCTCCCATAATATGAGGAGTGGCTATAATCTTTGAATATCCATTTCTAATAAACCTTTCAGCCATCAATAGTGAATAATCCAGACTCTTAGATCCATCATCAATACCAAAAAGAATATGACTATGCATATCCCATTTTAATGGCGATTCTATTGATGTTTCAGACTTAAAGAATCTTGATAAAAACCCCATATTTTACTTTCTTCTAAAAAGTTTCTTAAAGAACTTAGCTCCTTTGTTATGGTCCTTATCCTCTTCATAATAACCATATCCGTATCCATATCCATAACCATAGCCATAACCATATTTATTGCCATAGGTATTACGACTATTAACATCATTAATAATAACAGAGAGATTCGTGTAGTTCTTACTCTTATAAAGATTATTGATATTATTTATAACATTCTCTTTACTATAACCAGAACGCAAAACATAAATAGAAAGGTCGCATTTCTTAAATACACTACTTGCGTCGGTAACTAAACCAATTGGTGGATTATCCGCCATAATGATATCATACTCTTGAAACAATTGGTCTAATAAATCATCAAATTCCTTTTTCAATAATAATTCATTCGGATTTGGAGGTATAGGACCGGCTGGAATTAAATCTAAATTATTAAGAGTTGAATGTTTCACTGCGTCGCGCCATTGACTCATTCCAGATAAAATTGAACTCATTCCAACGCTATTATCTACGTTAAATCCTACGTGGATCTTTGGTTTACGCATATCTAAATCTAGAATTACTACCTTTTTACCTGTCAATGCCAAAATAGCCGCATAATTAATAGCAAAAAAGGTCTTTCCTTCTCCCGATATAGTAGAAGTAACACCAATAATTTGCTTTGATTTCTTTGGCAACATAAAATCAGAATTAGTTCTAATAGAGCGTAAAGCCTCACTTATAGAAGATTTCGGATTTTTGTCTACCACCAAAGTTGAGGCATTCAATTTCTTTTTATAGGTTGGAATAGAACCTAAAATTGGCGCTAGAAGTTTACTTTCAATTTGGGCTTGACTGTAAATTACATTCATCAATAAATACTTAATTAAGATGAATAATAAAATTGGTATGATACCCATTAACATGAATGTAATCCAAATTTTATTTTTATTTGGAGAAATAGGTGTATTTGGCGCCCAAGCTTCCGAAAGTATTGTAAACTCTGGCACAGTACCAGCTTTCGAAATTTGATACTCAATTTGCTTTTCAATTAGACTTAAATAATACTTTTCATATAAACTGTTGAATCTTTTAAGTCGATTAAGCTCTGTTTCCTTGTTAGGCAATCCATCAAATTGTCCATTAAGTTGACTTATATTTGAATTAAAATCAGACATTTGGTCGGATACATACTTCTTAGCATCGGTGATATAATTAAGTAATTGCGATTTGACCATTGATATTTCAAGCTCTATCTTTTTATAAGGCACAGTCATAGGTTTATTGGAAATTTTAATCATTTCCCTTGACTTATAGAGCTCATTTAATTCATTAACACTCGAGGCGATCTGAATATTATCAATTCCAAAAACTAGCGGTACTATATTATCTTTACTGGCATTAGCTTGAATAAATGTCAATAATTCATCATACTTTTTAACTGATTTTGACACTTCTGCCTTTTTCTGTTGTATCTCTTCTAACTTACCAGCAATGGCAGCAAATTCAGTATTTGGAGATATTGAACCGGTTCTTTTTACAAAATTTTCTATGTCATTTTCGTAAGCTTCTAACTTGTTTGCCGTATTCTCTATTTGAGTACCAATAAATGCTAAAGTCTGTTCTTGAGATTTTTGTTTCTTTTCAATAGATTGCTTTAAATAAACTGTATCATAGCCATTAACAATATCTTTTGCTTTTTGTAAGTTGTTATCAGAAAAAGCTATTGTCAAGGTTCTGGCTTCTGTACTCGATGCATCTACTTCGAGCTGATTAAGTAAATACGATAAAAGTGCACCTTTACTATTTATCTTAAATATATATTCTTTCCCTTCAATATTATATTCTTTGACTTTCGACCATCTCAATAAGAAAGTAAATTTACCGAAATCTACTTGGTCGCCCACCTTAAATAATCTTTCTTGACCATCACCATCGGTTTCAGAAATTTTAAACTGATATTGGTTAATAAAATTGATCGTAAATTCTTTGTCGTAAGCAATATCAATAGCGGGACATAAAGGTTCTACAATAAACGGTGAACTGGTATAAATTTCGGTAGTTAGAATATTTCCAACTGCATAGTAAGAAACATTTAAGTCAAGATTCTTTATTAATTCTTCTGCAACAAGACGCGATTTAATCAATTCTATCTCAGACAATAAATTATCTGTTTGCATGCTTTGAACTGTTGCTATTCCAACGTTTGAAGCTTCCTTTTGAATTTCTAAACGAATTAACGAACTCGCTTTATAAACCGGTTTAGAATATTTTAGAAAATAATGCGCACCGATTATAGATAGGAGGATTGAAATTGGAATCCATATCCAATATTTTTTTAAAATAAGTGCAAGTTTCTCGAAAGAAAATCCATCTACTTGAGCATTTTCCCTTTGTTCGAGCCTTACATGTTCCGATTCGAAATCTATCATTTGCAGTTTTGGTTTTTAGAGTGTTCTAAATAGAATAGTGGTGGTTATAATAACTTGGATAATATTAAAAAAGTAAAGATTATCTCGAATAGACTCAGAACCAGGGCGTCTTACAGGTTCAATATATATTATATCATCGGGCTTCAAACTCACTACAGTGCGCTTCATGTCTTTAATTGTGCTTAAATTCACAACTGTAACTTCTGGTGATTTTAGATCGCCTCTAATTATTCGAATATTATATCCTTTTGATTTATCATCTAAACCACCATAAATAGCCAATACTTCTATTAAATTCATGTTAGAAGTAAATGGTATTATTTGTCCGCCTTTTCCTCCAATAACAATTACCTTCTTGTTAATGACTTTAGAAATCACAAAAACACCATTGTAATACGATTCGAATTTTGAAGAAAGCACACTGTCTAACTGAGAAGTTCTTAAACCATTAACAACTAATTTTCCAACCACAGGAAAGAAACATGAGCCATCTTCGAGTACTTCATAACTCGGTTTCGCTATATTATTAGAATTTTCGTCTCCATAAGTTACAGGAGCTGCTACTAAATTTCCAGCTGGGTCAATTATACTTTCACCTAAATTAGTAAAAATGGAAAATTGAATTCTATCACCCACTTTTATTGGATATTGTACAATGACCTTTGATATGGTGTCTTTCCAATTAACATCACTCTGTTCTGCATTTAGAATGATATTTGATTTGTAAGATTTGCAACTACTGAAAGCAATAGCCAATAGAGCAATTATGATGAATTTGAAATATTTCATTTTTTCAATAATCCTAATAAATATGACCCATAACCGCTTTTTGTTAGTGGCTCGGCAAGTTTCCTAAGTTGATCGCTATTGATGTATTTCATACGCCAAGCAACTTCTTCAATACTCCCTATTTTCAATCCTTGTCTTTCTTCAATTACTTGCACAAACTGACCCGCTTGCATTAAACTAGCAAAGGTACCAGTATCTAACCAAGCTGTACCTCTTTGTAATATGCCCACTTTTAATGCCCCACGCTTCAAATATTCTTTATTGACATCTGTAATCTCATATTCGCCTCTAGCTGAAGGCTTCAAATTTTTTGCAATTTCTACTACTTCATTATCATAGAAATATAATCCCGGTACAGCAAAATTAGATTTTGGCTCTAAAGGTTTTTCTTCAATACTGATGGCATGATTGTTTTGGTCAAATTCTACAACGCCATAACGCTCAGGATCACTTACGTGATAAGCATATATAACACCACCATTTGGATTGTTGTTGTCTTGCAATAATGTTTGTAAAGAAGCTCCAAAGAAAATATTATCACCTAAAATCAAAGCAACTTTTTCTTTTCCTATAAACTTCTCTCCTATTACAAATGCTTGGGCTAATCCATTTGGAACAGACTGCTCTGCATATTCAAAAACACACCCCAATTGAGTGCCATCGCCTAAAAGCTTCTTAAAATGCGGTAAGTCATGTGGCGTCGAAATAATTAGAATCTCGCGAATTCCCGCCATCATTAAAGTCGACAACGGATAATAAATCATAGGCTTATCGTAAACGGGCATTAATTGCTTACTTACTGCCAATGTTAATGGATGTAATCTAGTTCCACTGCCTCCTGCTAATATGATTCCTTTCATAGTTTATCTTTTTGAATACATGTTTTGATAATACTCTTTATAAGCTCCGCTCGTTACATGCTCTAACCATTCTGGATTGGCTAAATACCAATCGACGGTTCTCTCTAAACCCTGCTCAAATGTAACTGATGGCATCCACCCTAATTGCTGCATTAATTTTGAAGAATCTATAGCATATCTAAAATCGTGTCCAGCTCTATCGCCTACGTAAGTGATTAATTTCTCCGATTCGCCAATTGCTTTACCTAGTTTACTATCCATCATTTTACAAAGTAACCTAACTAAATCAATATTTTTCCATTCGTTATTTCCACCAATATTAAATGTTTCTCCAAGTTTGCCTTCATGAAAAATTAAATCTATAGCAGAAGCATGGTCTTCTACAAATAACCAATCACGAACATTTTCTCCTTTTCCGTATACCGGCAATGGCTTTGAGTTCATGATATTATTTATCATTAATGGTATAAGTTTTTCTGGAAAATGATGAGACCCATAATTATTGCTACAATTCGATAATTTAATCGGCAAACCATAAGTATGATGGTAGGCTCTTACAAAATGATCACTAGAAGCTTTAGATGCCGAATAAGGCGAATTCGGACTATATGGAGTTGTCTCTGTAAATTTACCTTCATCGCTTAATTCACCATAGACTTCATCTGTACTTACATGATAAAACACTTTTCCATTAAAGTTGTCTTTCCAAATATTCTTGGCTGCATTTAATAAATTAACTGTCCCTATCACATTAGTCATTACAAACTCCATTGGATGACTAATAGAACGGTCAACATGCGATTCAGCTGCTAAATGGATAACACCGTCAAATTGATGAGTTTCAAATAAATTATTGATTGCATCACTATCTGTAATATCCATCTTAACGAACTGATAATTGGAAGCAGATTCTATGTCTTTTAAATTTTCAAGATTGCCAGCATAAGTGAGCTTATCTAAATTAAAAATCATATAATCTGGATAACGATTTACAATACGTCTAACGACATGTGAACCGATGAAACCAGCTCCTCCTGTAATCAATATTTTTTTAATACTGCTCATTTTAAATCAAATAAAAACATGTCAAATATTAATGTCGAATTCGGAGGAATACTTCCAGCAACTCTATTGCCATAGCCTAAAGCAGGAGGAATAATCGCTCTAATTTTCATGCCTTTATTCATTTTGGGCAATATTTCTTGCCAGCCTTTAATGACTCTTCCATCAACTACTTTTAATTCTAGTGGATTAAATCGCTCAAAATTGCTATCGAATTTTTTACCATCCATTAAATAACCTGCATAATAAACAAAGGCGGTCTGTTCCGGCATGGCCTTCATTTCTTTATTTCCTTCGTCTATAATAATATATCTTAGTCCACTTGGCAATGTAATAGTATCTTTACCTTCACCACTATAAGGATTGTACACAAGTGGCTTTTTAAGTGACATAACTTCAACTTCAAAAATCAATGTCGAATTTGCTGGAATTTCGCCCATATCCATTTCACCATACCCCAATTTAGAAGGGATAATCAATGTTGCTTGTTCGCCGACTCTTAAATAAGAAAATCCCTCGTCCCAACCAACTATAACTTCTCCTCTTCCAACAATAAAAGAAAACGGACTATTTCGGTCTCTCGAACTATC
>JADLHV010000083.1 GCA_020848595.1 Bacteroidia bacterium | reverse complement strand
CTTCTCCTGTTTCAGCCGATTTTATAGTGCCTAATACTATATGGATTAAAACTGTTCGCCAATTTGTCAATAAAAATTCTACAGGCTATATTCAACATGCTTGGGACTTTAACAATGATGGCACATACGAACAAATAGGCAAATCTCCGAATATCCAAACTAATTATAATACTTGGACAAGTCCTGGAACTAAATGTATTAAACTCTCTAGTACCAATTGCCTTGGAACTGATAGTATTGTCAAATGTTTTAACGTACTAGCACCGGCTTCTGTACCTATTGTAGATTTTGTTGCAAGCAATAACTACATTCAACAATATGAAGTCGCTAAATTTCATGATATTTCCGAAAATGGCCCATATCAATGGAAATGGGATGTGTACGATTCTATATCGTATGCATCGCAAGGCTATTACCCATCCTTAGCTTCGGGCGATGTCATTGCAGACCCTTCTCGCCTAGGTTTTAATGAATTAACATCTAACCCTGAGTTCGAATTTGATGTTCCTGGCTGTTATACTGTTTTACTTACGGCAATTAATGATGTAGGGCCTTCTGCACCCCGTATTAAAAAATGCTATATAACAGTAAGCTTGCCCAATATTTACAATATTGGATTTGGCACATACGGACTATTAGGCGACAATCATGTTGAAACTCCAACTGGCATAATTTCCGACAATGGTGGTCGCTTTCTTAATTACGATAATAATCAAGGCATAGGTTCAAGATCTTATTTGAGCATTTCGCCATGCAACGCTAAGAAAATTACTTTACAGCTCAATCAAATAAAATTAAAAGACAATAATGATAAACTGAGAATTTGGGATGGTAAAACTGCCGGCGGACCAGGAAGCAACCTGTTAGCAGTATTCGACAACAATAGCAAAGGACCTAAGAAATTAATAGCAACAAGTGGTCATATGTATATCTTATTCGAATCTAATGCGACTGGAAATGATTCTGGTTTTTATGGATTTTACACCTCCGAACTTGGTCCGGCTATTTTAAGTAAACCAGAGTTTAAAGCAGATGTCTCACAAATCTATGCTGGACGTCCAATTTCTTTTTATAATCATACCCCTAATATCGTTGGTGTTCCTGAATGGTATTGGACCATAGATAGTCAATCTATTCCTAACAATAAGAACAAAGACCTTCACTATACTTTTAACACAAGTGGGCAATACAAACTCTGCTTAGACATGAAAACTTGCGCTGGGAAAAATAGAATTTGTAGTACCATAAATGTAGTAATGCCAAACAAACAAAGCGATTTAAATTTAACTGTTTCAAAAGAACATCCAGAATTGTATGAAACGGTTAATTTTTTATTTCACTCGCAAATTTCCAATCGCTTTGAATTGACAATTAATCCAAAAACATTTGTATTAATTAACCCGCCTCCTTCGCCTTCAAGTATAACAGGCAATGTTATTAAGTACCTTGCTATGCCTGGTGATACATTTCCAATTCCAATTATTAAATTCACTGAACCAGGCTGTTATTCAATTCAATTAAAAGGTTATAACAGCAACGATTCTACTAATACCAGCAAAACTATCCAATTAAATGATAGAATATGTATTTTAAACTATTGTCAACCCGTTTCTTATATATTATCTAAGGAAATTGGAATAAACACTTTTAGACTATATACCAATAAAGATACTCTAATTGAAAAAACTTCTTCTACTGGAACAAAAGCTTATTTCAACTATACGGATAGTTTAAGTGCACATTTAAATTATTGCAATCAATACAATATGGATATTGAAAGAAAATCTTATGTTGAAGCAATGAATGTGAGTGCTTATATTGATTGGAATATCGATGGTGATTTTGATGATCTTGGCGAACAAATTGCGACTATTAATGCGAATAAATCGGCTAAAATAAGTTTCAATTTTTCTGTGCCTTCAATGAATGTAATTGGGAATGGCAAAACTAGATTAAGAGTTGTTGCTCTATATAACAATCAATCGACTAGCCCTTGTGGTCCTTTTACCTTAGGTGAAACCGAAGATTATACTGTATGGCTAGACAGAGATAGCGTATCTCCAATAATAACACTAGTTGGAAATGATACAATTAGAATTAAAACAGGTACTAATTACCAAGATTTTGGTGCCATTGCTATCGATAATCTTGAAGGAGATATTAGTGCAGATATCCATACAATAAACAATGTTGATGAAACAGTGCCAGGGCAATATGAAGTGACTTATTTATCTTGCGATTGTTCTGGGAATTGTATTGACAAAAAAAGAATCATAATCGTTTCTTCAGAAATTATCCCTCCCGTAATACAACTCAATCCCGATAATACTATATGTATTGAAGCAAAGAGAGATAATTTACCTTATATAGACCCAGGTGCTATTGCCTATTCTATTTCACCATTTTTAAGTTTAACACATCTAATAAATGTAACAGGATACGTTGATACCCGAACTGTTGGACAATATCAATTAACATATCAAGTTACAGACCCAAATGGTGTTAGCGCAATGGCCTTTAGAAATGTATGTGTAGAGGATCATCTTCCTCCATTAATTATTACGCCTAATGATACCAATATTCAGTTGGGCAGTATATGGCTCGACCCAACTTATGTTGTAGATGAGTATGATTTAAATCCAGAATTAGAAAAACTTTGGCAATCTAATCATCCATTGAATACACAAAAACGCAAAATTTATCATGTGCGTTATACTGCAATTGATCAAAGCGGAAACGAAGCAGATACAGTATATGTTTATTATAAAGTAGATGATTTTATAGACCCTGTCATTCATTTAAATACAGAAGATATCGTATACCATGAAGTAAGAACAGCTTATCAATCAACTCCAGTAAGTGTCATAGATAATTACTACGACGGTTCACAAATAGTAGTAACTCGAACTTTCTCTAATGTTAACGATTTTAAGCTAGGCGTCTATTACGAAATTTTCGAAGCCGTTGATGGCTCTGGAAATATTAGCAAAAAAACTAGAACTGTAATTGTAAACGATAAAACACCTCCACGCATCTGGGGTAATTCTATAAGAGGATGTGTAGGCGAAAACATATGGCCTTATTGGGGATTGTATACCTCTGATAATTATTATACCACCCAAGAATTAAAACCATATATCCAAATTATTAGTCAAAACATCAATATTTGGGAAGAAGGCATCTATCAAATAACTTATAGAGCAACCGACCCTAGTGGCAATACTTCTGAGCCATTTATTCGATATGTCCAATATACCTATCCACCTAACTGTCAAAATTCAACGACAGACATATCGAGCATCGACTCTTTGAATAATTATATCTTAATATTTCCCAATCCAGTCAATAACTACTTAAACATCCAAATTTCGGAGCCAATACAAGAGCAAGCATCGTTGACAATAATGGATATGACAGGAAGGACTGTAATCAAAATACATTTGAATACGGCATTTGAAACTATAGATTTAAGTGAAATACCATCAGGTGTCTATTCAGTATCGATATTAAATGGAGCGACTATAATAAGCAAAACCATTACAGTTCAGCATTAAACACAAGGAATATTTACATTATCTATATAATAATTCCACAATATAGAGTTTAACAATAATAAAATCATAAGTTTCTATTAAATAATTAAAAATAAAGCGTCATTTTTGCGGTATTATGTCAGTATTAGTAGGAAAAAAAGCGCCACATTTTAGCGCATCAGCAGTTATTAATGGCGAAGAGATTGTAGAAAACTTCAGCCTTGATCAGTATTTAGGGAAAAACCATGTTGTTTTATTCTTCTATCCAAAAGATTTTACATTTGTTTGCCCTACTGAGCTTCACGCATTCCAATCAAAATTAGATGAATTTGAGAAAAGAGGCGTTAAGGTCGTAGCATGTAGCACCGACACAGAAGAAAGTCATTTCAGTTGGTTACAAATGCCTAAAGACCATGGTGGAATACAAGGCGTTACATACCCAATTGTAGCAGATACTACCAAAACTATTTCAACCAATTACGATGTATTGTTTGGCCATTATGATTACAATGACAATGGAGAACTAACGGCTAACGGACCGATGATAGCTTTTAGAGGATTATTCTTAATTGATAAGAATGGCATTGTGATGCATCAAACAGTGAACCATTTACCATTAGGAAGAAGTGTAGATGAAACTTTAAGAATGGTAGATGCTCTACAACACATCGAAACACACGGAGAGGTTTGTCCAGCCAATTGGGAAAAAGGCGATGAAGCCATGAATGCAACACCAAAAGGTGTAGCTGAATATTTGAGCAAACACTAAGAAATAATATATTTTAATAATTAAGTCCGGCATTGTCGGACTTTTTTTTGGTCTTGATTTATTGAAGATAATGTCACTTCAATTTATACAAGACTTTTAGAATGCTTATAAAAGATATAAGAGAACATAACGCAAACTCAACAAAAAAGGCCAACCGAGTGATTGACCTTTTTGTTACCTATGAAAACTATTAACCTCTCTTTTTCAGAATTAGCGTTTTTCAGCAATCCTTGCTGCCTTACCGCTAAGACCTCTTAAGTAGAAGATTCTTGCTCTACGAACCTTACCAATCTTATTGACATCAATTTTATCGATGTTTGGTGAGTGCAATGGGAAAATCCTTTCGACACCTACACCGTTTGAAATCTTTCTTACAGTGAATGTGGCGTTCAGTCCAGAATTTCTGCGCTGAATTACATCACCCTGGAAGAGCTGAATTCTCTCTTTGTTACCTTCTTTGATCTTATAGTGCACTGTGACTCTGTCACCGGCTTTAAAATCAGGCAGATCAGCCTTTATGTATTCCTTTTCAACTAATTTTATTAAATCCATGGTGTGTATAAAATTTGGGAGTGCAAAAATAAAGATTAAACTCTAAATAACAAACATATTCTTATTTTTTCGACCTTCACTGTCTTCTAATTCATCTAATTTACAAAAATCCACCTCGAAAAGAAACGTAAACCTCTCAATATATAATAGTTACATTATCTCTCCGACGAATTTTATTTTCAATCTTTAAACAACAATTTAAGCCATGTTATACAAAAAATCCCGCCTTTTGGACGGGATTTTTAATATTTAATTAGTGTTCTGACTATTGGACACCTCTTCTGATAATGTTTAATGCTCCTCCAGCTTTAAACCATTCTATTTGTTGCTCATTGTATGAATGATTACAATAAATGGTTTCTGAACTGCCATCTGCATGATTAAGGACCAATTGCAGCGGTGTATTCGGTTTAAATTCTGTTAATCCTATTAAATCAAAATTATCATTCTCTTGGATTTTGTCGTAATCTGCCTTATCAGCAAATGTTAATGCAAGCATGCCTTGTTTTTTCAAGTTTGTCTCGTGTATCCTTGCAAATGACTTTGTTAATACCACTCTTACACCAAGATGTCTTGGCTCCATAGCTGCATGTTCGCGACTAGAACCTTCGCCATAGTTTTCGTCTCCCACTACAATAGTACCTATTCCTTGAGATTTATATGCTCTTTGAACATTTGGTACCTCATTATACTCTCCTGTTACAACATTTTTTACAGAATTAGTTTTCTCATTAAAGAAATTAACTGCACCAATTAACATGTTGTTACTGATATTATCGAGGTGACCACGGAATTTCAACCATGGACCAGCCATACTAATATGGTCGGTAGTACATTTGCCTTTCGCTTTAATTAATAATCTCAAACCCTTCAAATCTGTACCTTCCCATGCTGCAAATGGCTCCAATAATTGCAAACGTTTACTATCTGGAGAAACATTTACTTGTACACTTGAACCATCTATTGCAGGAGCTTGATAACCGGCATCTTCAACGGCAAATCCTTTAGATGGCAATTCTATTCCACTAGGTTCATCTAGTTTCACAGATTGTCCATTT
>JADLHV010000082.1 GCA_020848595.1 Bacteroidia bacterium | reverse complement strand
TGAGGGCGAGCGTAAGAATGAATTGCTTCATAGAGTGCGAAATTAAAGAAAATAGGGTAATTAATATAGTAAGTAAGATTTAAAAGTTTAGTATTTAGCACGGTGTCAATAGTTTTTTTTGCTAACACGTAACAATTAATTGAATTTTGCGTTCATAATTCAAGAATGAAGCAGGGAATTCTATTTGTATTGAGTGTAATTATTGGGGTTGTAGTAAAGGGGCAAACAGAAGCTCCGACAAAGTCAATGCCGAGCTATGTAAGTAAAGTTGTTACCAAACAATTAATTATAGAAGATTGGGACACAAATATGCTCATATTAGAAATGTCATTTAACGGTTCTATTCCTAAGCACAAACTAGATAAAATTCCAATTAGCAGAATAGCATCAGTAACATTGGCGTACTCGAGATACCGATTAAGTGAAACATTTAATCAAATAGATTTAAATAATAAGCGCATGGATATGTTGTTTGCTCAATTACCGGGATTAAGAAACAACACTAGTATAGATTGGTATTGGGCAGAACAAACAGGATGCCTAGACCCTACATCATGTCAAGAATATTTCCATGGATTCATAATTCAATTAAAAGATCCAGAATTAGGAATACTAAAAGAAGCAGAAATTGCATTACTAGACTATTACAGTAGTATTTATGAAGGCTTAAGAGATAGTAAGAAAATGGATTCACTGATTGCAACTGGAAAAACTACCTATGTCAAGCAATGTGATACAATGACATTAAGAACCTTAATAAAAGGCAATAAACTTCCTAAAGCAAGGTCATGGGACAAAGACAAAATTGAACAACTCTCGAAAGCATTAAAAACAGAATTTGATCAAAAAGACACGATAGAAATGACCATATACGCCAATGAAAAAGGCGAATATGAATATATGGAAAACATTGAAAATATTGATAGAAACAAGAGAGTACAAAGACTATTTAGGAACAATTTTGTAATTAGTCCGGGTAAATATGAAAAGAAGAAAGTTCCATCCAAGGTTGCATTAAAAATATTTAAGAGTAAAAACGGATATAAAATGAGTTTTATGGCTTATCCAATTGTTAAAGATTCAGTTTATATGGATCTCGATAAATTTCTATATTTATCGCAAGTAGAAACAGTTTGCGACTATTTAGACACGAGTATAGTAAAAGTTGGGAAAGGATTATTTTCGTCGACACCAGACATAGTTATAAAAGTTTTAGACCGCAATAAAAACTGGAAAAATTGTTTAGTTGCAACAGATGTTACGGCAAGTATGTACCCATATTTGGCACAATTTCAGATGTGGCATAAAATTAATTTAGAGACAAATACAGGCAATCACGACTTTATATTTTTTAACGATGGCGATAACAAACCCAATATTATTAAGATAACGGGACAAGTAGGCGGATTATATTATTTAAATACGAGCAGTTACGAGACCTTATCGATAACGATGAAAAAAGCCATGTTAAGAGGCAATGGAGGTGATAGACCAGAAAACAATTTAGAAGCAGTTATAGAAGGATTAAAAAAGAATCCAAGTATTAAAGAAGTAGTAATGATTGCTGATAACTTTGCGACCCCAAGAGATTTAGAATTAATTAAAACCATTAAAGTACCGATACATCTTATACTTTGTGGTATCCATACATCTAAAGGAATAAATCCTGCTTATTTAAATATGATTCGGGCTAATAAAGGCAGTATCCATACGATGAATCAGGATATTTATGATTTATCTAAATTTACTGAAGGTCAATCTATTAAAATAGAAAACAACACCTATCGCTTAATCAAAGGAGAATTTGTAAAAGTTAGCACAGATAAATAACTTATTAAGACTTCTTTTTGGCGGCATTTGCATTAAAGTTTCGAATTGAATATGTAAAAGTCACCATATAAAATCTGGTTAAAATTTGGGTAGTTCTATCTTCAATATAGTTTTCGGTGACTGTACGAGATATGCTATTATTTTTTTTCAATGCATCGAAAACAGATAATTTCAATTCACCTCGATTATTCTTTAAGAACTTATATCCTAAACCGCCATTTACTAACCAAATACTTTGATTAAATCCACTACCTAATCCAGAATAAGTACTATTAGTAATATCAGCACTAAACACAATATGTTGAGTTGGCAAATAATTGAGTTTAAAATTGAAGTTATTAATTAGGTAAGTAGAATTAGCAGAATTTTGCAAAGAATTTACAACTACATTATAATTAGCACCATACATTATTGTAAAGTCGAGGTTTTCACTCATATTACTAGCTAAAACGAGACCAGCATTAGAATTATAAGTATTGCTATAATTTACAATATTATTAATTAAAGTAGGCGATTTAGTAATTGATTGACCAACATTTAAATTAACAGTAGATTTAAACTTTTTAATCACCATCGGCATTCCAAAAGTTGCAAATGTTCTAAAAGAACGATAACCATTAAGATTGGTTGGAAGATTGATTTGAGTACCTTTATTAAGAGACAATTCAGTATTGTTTAAATTAATTATCGTATCAGAAAGAGCTAATAGATTATTATTTGATATAAAATTAGCAGTAGTGGAGGCATGGGCGAACCAAAAGAACGAGCGACCTTTTAAGGCATTACTGACACTGTATCTAAAAAAGACTCTATGACTAAATTCCTGTTTTAATTCAGCGTTACCTGAAGAAAGAATAAGTGGATTAGAATTATCTATCACATTTTGAAGTTGCGAAACACTTGGAATATTATTACTACTTCTATAATAAATTCTTAGATTTTTTGATTTGCTAGGTTGCCAAGTTAACATAGCATTTGGCAATAAATTATCGAAAGGTTTTGACACAGTAATATCATTAGGAAAAGACTGAACACCTTTAAGAATAACTCTTTGAGCATTCAGACCTAAATTGAAAGAAAGTTTTTCAGATTTATAACGATACGTTGCTCCCAATTTTTGAGTAGTAATAGAATTATCATAAGAATTACTCAGTAAAGAATCAATTTTGGTGTAAGCATTAGTAGTTGAGTCAAATTTTTCAGTAAACTTTTTAGATTTACTAATTGTAAGACTGGGATTATAGTTTAATTCGATTGTTGATTTTTTAGAAACAGGTTGTGTATAAGAAAGATTAGGAGAAAAGGTATGCGAGATAGACGTATTTTCACTAATTTGAGAAAATTCATTTTTAGAGTAAAGAGGTTCAAAATACTCATTCAGAGCAATTAAATCTCCATTTCCAGTATTAGAATTAAAAGAGTGATTGAGATTAAGTGAGATTGTATGTCCAGGAGATTTAAAACGGTGTCTGAGTAACAAATTATTGGTAATATTCAAACCATTTCCGTTACTATTACTGCGGCTACCACTTCCATTGAGGGTATCAAGTTCTTGAGTTTTAGTATTAGCATTAAAAACTGATTTGAGATTAGAAGATTGATATCTAACAGAAGGCGAATAAATAATAGAGTTATTTGAATCTATACTGTATTCGAGGCGTAAATTTAATCGATGATTAAAAGAAGTATTACTACTTGTATCACCTTGAAAGTATAGTTGATTAGAGAAAGAGCTTAAGAAATAAGTTCTATTAAAAAACGAAGAGGCTTCATTAATTCCATGATTAAAGAAGTAACTTGCGGTTAATTTCATTTTTTTCATACCAAAAGCACTAAAGTTTAAACCAAGAGAATTAGTGGTATTAATACCATTTTGTTGATTAACGAGATAGTTAGCCATATCTCCACCACCAGGACGTCTAAAATTACCACCAGGGGGACTACCTCTCATTCCGGAGCCGCCAGCACTGCCAGTTAAACCTACGATATCTTGAGAAGTAAAATTTTGTTGATTGATATTATTACTCATCCCAATCACAGAGAGACGGGTTTTACCTTTAAAATAATTTACATTTCCACCAGCAGCCCATCTATCATTAGTTCCATATCCGGCATAAATTTTACCAAATTGCCCATTATTTTTACCATTTTTAGTAACGATATTGAGAGTTTTCTGAGAATTACCATCATCAATACCAGTAAAAGCGGCTTGATCACTAGATCGATCGAAGACTTGAATTTTATCGACAATTTCGGCAGGTAAGTTTTTTAGAGCAGCGGCGGCATCATCACCAAAAAAATCTTGACCATCGACGGTAACTTTTTTAATTTCTTCACCTTGAGCTTTAATTGTCCCATTTTCGTTGGTAATTCCGGGCATTTTAGTAATCAAATTTTCGGCGGTAGCGTCAGGATTAACCTTATAATTACTTGCATTAAATTCGAATGTATCATTTTTCTGTTGTACCCCTTCCCTTCTTACTGAAATTCCGCCACCTTTAAGATCAGTTACTTGCAATCCGAGCTTTAATTGTTGACGATAAGTTGCACCAGAATCTACTTTTAAATTAGCGAAAGCAGGTTGAAATCGATAATTTTCGGCAACTAATAAGAAATTCCCGGCGCCAAAGCCTTGAAATCTGAAACGTCCCAAAGAATCGGCTATAGTAGACCGTTGGATAACTGAATCGGGCAAATTAAGCAAGTAGACTTTAGAATAGGGTTCATTTTTTAGTTCTTGATTAACGACGCGCCCTACGATAGTTTGCGCAACAATTCGATTAAAAGAGGATAAACCTATAGAGCAATACAGGAGAATTAATA
>JADLHV010000081.1 GCA_020848595.1 Bacteroidia bacterium | reverse complement strand
CACTCTATCAATCTGGCACTTACTATTTACAAATTACCACTTTTGCAGGCTGTATAGATAAATCAGAACCAATTGATATCAATTTTATTCAATGTGGTGGCTGTCAATTCAGTGGTAATATTAAAGTCGATTGTGGACCAGTGAGTGAAATGGGTAATCAAACTTATAGTTTATCATTTACTTTCAATAATAGTTTGGGAGCAGGCGCTAATGTCAATATTACGAGTAGTAATGGTATTATATCTAGCTTAAGTCCAAGTTTATTGGCATCCGGAATAAATACTGTAACAGCAAACTTTGAAGATATCCCACCACAAGATTCTATAGCTTGTTTCACTATAATAATCTTTAATAAAGAAACGAGATGTGATACAACTATCTGTACAAAATTACCCCCTTGTGGTCAGAAAGATTGTAAAATCAGTCCAAAAATCACTGAGTTTACGTGTATAGGACTTGATGGCAGTGGCAATCCTCAATACTATGTTTGCATGAACATCAATTGGAGTGGCAGCAGTGGCTCGACTTTAACTTTGAGTGCTCCTAGTTCAAGTTTCAGTGTTAATCCAGTTACCATTAACAATGGACCACAAAGTTTATGTTGGACGTATACCGACTTAAGTCCTACAAGCAGTTTCATTACTATTTATCTATATGCATTTGACCCAGTCACTGGATTGGTTTGTAAAGATTCGATAAAGACTCAATATAAGCCATGTAGTAAAGACAGTTGCTCAATTGGTGTATACGGCGAATGTGCACATTGTCACCAACAAGAAGGTGGAATTTGGACATACGATATTGACTTAACGGTACTGAATCCATTTGCTGGTCCTGCTACAGTAACTATTCCACCAATTGCAGCTGGTACATTTGGCCCTATTACACCAAATCCAATTGCGAGCGGCATGCAAACTATTAGCTGCGAATTCACTGATTTATCTCCAACAAATTCTATAATTTGTTTTAAAGTGTTATTAACCGAAGTAAGTACTGGAAAAACTTGTTGGAGAAATGTATGTATAGCGTTACCACCGTGTGATTCGAATGTCTCAATATTAGTCAACACAGTTGAGCAATTTAATTTAATGGTGTATCCAAATCCGGCAAATAACAGCACACATATCAATTATCAATTTACAGACCAACCGAATCAATTAAGTTTTGATTTGATGGACGTAAATGGTAGAATAATAAAATCCATAAACACTCAACAAGCTTCAGGTGATCTTGAATTAGATTTAAGTTCAGTCACCGATGGCTTATACTTTATAAGAGTATACAAGGATGGCAGAGTAGTTGGTAATACCCGATTACTGGTAATGCACGAAAATTAAAATAATTAGTATATTTAAAAGAGTGAGAGATCAGAAAGTATCTCACTCTTTTAATATCGATTAATCTACAATATAGTTATTAATTTAGTGGAACAAAAAGAACTTCAAAGTTAATTTTGTACTATCTTAATTTAAATATAATTCAAACATGCTGAGTTATTGATCTTTTCAGTTACCTCAATAAATTTTATTCATGATTTCAATTTTGCAAAGCAATTTTTAAAAAAAAGTAATCCTAACAAATCAGATATAACAAGACTACCCTATTAAATTCACTTCTGGTTCCAATGTAATTGAGAATTTCTCCTTGACACTTTTTATAATGTCCATAGCTAATTGATAAATTTCTTCACCTTTAGCATGTCCGTAATTGACTAAAACTAAAGCTTGTTTGGCATGAGAACCCGTTTCTCCAACTCGTTTACCTTTCCATCCACATTGCTCTATTAACCATGCGGCAGGTACTTTAACACCTTGCGATTGCGGAAAACCTTTTATTTCTGGATACCTTATTTTTAATTGTTCAAAATGGTCAACTGAGATGACCGGATTCTTAAAAAAACTACCACTATTCCCCAATTCCTTAGGGTTTGGCAATTTGCTGCTGCGTATAGCGATAACAGCGTTTGAAACTTCTTTTATACTAGCATTTTCAGGTTGAATGCCGGCGTCTAAAAGTATTTGCTTAATATCGCCATATTCAATATTGGTTTTTGGGTGTTTATTTAACTTTAACGTTACAGAATATATAAAATACTGTCCCTTTAACTGGCGTTTGAATACACTTTCTCTATACCCAAAAGCACAAGCTTGTTTATTGAACTTTTCAAATTCAAGCGTACGTAAGTTAAAAGCTTCTAGTTCAACAAAACAATTCTCAAGTTCAACACCATAAGCCCCAATATTTTGCATTGGAGCAGCGCCAACAGTTCCAGGTATTAAAGATAAATTCTCTATACCTCCCCATCCTTTATTGACACAATAAACAACCAAATCGTGCCATACTTCTCCGCTATATGCTTTTAAGTAAACTGATTCAATGTCTTCATGCTCAACTTGAATACCTTTTATATTATTTTTAATTATAAGACCGTTATAATCTTTAGCAAATAAAACATTACTTCCACCACCTAAAAACATAAAATGTTCAAGACGATTTTCAAGTAAAGCCTGTTTTAATTGACTTAAAGAATTCACCTCACAAAATGCAGCGGCTTTTACATCCAGTCCGAATGTATTATGAGGTTTTAGAGATATGTTCTTATGGAATTCTATGGTATTTTATTTCAATCTTTCTCTGATATCCAAACGGTGTTTACGAGCAGTATCTAAAGCGATATCATAACCAGCATCCATGTGTCGAATAACCCCCATAGCCGGGTCATTATGCAATACACGTTTCAATCTAGCAGCTGCATCATCAGTACCATCTGCAACAATCACCATACCGGCATGAATGCTGTAGCCGATACCCACACCACCACCATGGTGCAAAGACACCCATGAAGCGCCACCTGCAGTATTAATTAAAGCATTTAAAACTGGCCAATCGGCAATGGCATCGCTACCATCTTTCATGGCTTCAGTTTCGCGATTTGGACTAGCAACAGAACCGGTGTCTAAATGATCGCGACCAATAACAATTGGCGCACTGACTTCTCCGTTTTTCACCATTTCATTAAAAGCCAAACCAGCTTTTTCGCGTTGCCCTTGGCCTAACCAACAAATGCGAGCAGGCAAACCTTGAAATTCTATTTTCTCTTGCGCCATATTAATCCAGCGTTTCAGTCCTTCATCTTCTGGAAATAATTCTAAGATTTTCTTATCAGTAGCGTAAATATCTTCAGGATCACCGCTTAGGGCTACCCAACGGAAAGGACCTCTACCTTCACAAAATTGCGGTCGAATAAAAGCAGGTACGAAACCCGGAAAATCGAAGGCATTACTTAATCCTTTTTCTAATGCTCGTCCACGTAAATTATTGCCATAATCAAAAACAATTGAGCCTTTAGTTTGGAATTCAATCATTAATTTTACATGGTGAACCATGGTATCATAACTCTCATTCACATATCTTTTCGGATCCGTTTTTCTTAATTTATCAGCACTTTCCACATCATATCCTTCAGGGAAATAACCCACCAAAGGATCGTGAGCACTGGTTTGGTCGGTTAATGTATCCGGAACTATATTTCTTGCTTTTAATCTCTCTAATAAATCTACAGCGTTACAACATACGCCAATTGAAACTGCTAAGCCTTCTTCTTTAGCTTTCAATGCCATATCAATAGCTTGATCAATATCTTTGGTCATAACATCTAGATAACGAGTATCCAAACGTTTTTTAATACGCCATTCTTCCATTTCAGCAGCAAGACATACACCTTCATTCATAGTAATGGCTAAAGGTTGAGCGCCACCCATTCCACCTAAACCTGCGGTAACGTTTAATGTACCTTTTAAAGTACCACCAAAATGTTGACGCGCACATTCGGCAAAAGTTTCGTAGGTACCTTGCACAATACCTTGAGAACCGATATAAATCCAAGAACCTGCAGTCATTTGACCATACATGATGAGACCTTTTGCTTCTAGCTCGCGAAAATAGTCGAGTGTAGCCCAATGAGGCACCAATTGCGAATTAGAAATAATAACTCTAGGGGCATCTTTATGTGTTGGCAAAATACCAACTGGTTTACCCGATTGCACCAATAAAGTTTCATCTTCATTAAGATCTTCAAGCGCTTTTACAATTAAGTGATAACTTTCCCAATTACGGGCGGCTTTTCCTGTTCCGCCATACACAACTAAATTCTCAGGTTTTTCGGCAACATCAGGATCCAGATTATTCATCAACATTCTATAAGCCGCTTCGGTGACCCAATTTTTACAATGCAACTTATTGCCAGTGGGCGCTTTTATTATTCTAGATGAATCTGTCATACTCATGACGCAAAGATAATTAGGGTCAACTGAAAAACAATAATCTCAATGATTAATAGTCCAATAAGAAAAAATTATATATCTAGGGAGAGTCTGTGCAGATTACAGCGTCTGTATTATACAAAATTAAAACTTTCTGAATTCTAAATAATCGAAAAACGAACGTTTAGAAACGCCATTCTGTTTTAAATTCCATACGATTGAGGTTGTTGTATGTAAGCACATTGCCAGTAGGCCAAATAAATCGTTCTTCTTTAAAACGCTGATACTTGTAGCCAATCATAAAAGAGAAAACCAAATCACCTCTTGTCCTGAAAGACTGACCAAGCCCAAAGGAAGCACATACTCCCCCATCTCTACCTAAAGCAGGAGAAGTCAGATTAAAACCATAACCAGCAATACTATATATAAAAGGCGAACGGATAGATTTTTCTTTGAACAAAAATCTCGACTCGGCGCTGATATTTCCAAATGCTTGTTCGTATAATAAATAAGGATCGAATCCAAAATTAAAACCATACATGAGATGTTTCAGGTTGTTTTTTAAGAAAGACCCTCTGAATGTGAAACTGCTAGTAATGCCCCAACCATCTGCACCAAGCGTAAACCCAGGTTGAAAACCGTAACTCCAACCAGAATCGAGCAATTGTTTTCTTTGTGCCCAAACATTCATCCTATTAGTATTCAAATTAGGCAGTTTAGATTCATCAAAAACGATAGAATCAATATCTTTCATCTTAATATTGCTAACTAGACCATATTGTCTAATTTGAATCATAGAATCAGGTATCACTTTAAGTAGTTCAGCTTTAACAACCAATCCTGACTTTATATACACCTTGTACAAATCAGAATTCTGAGCGTTTAATTGACAATTAAATGACACAAAGCAAACAATAAAAGCGAGGAAATTCTTCATTGAAATTTGAGCAAAAATAAGTAAGTTTGAACAAAAATAAGCAATCAAATGAGAACTCTAATTATTCGTCTGATACTATTGATATTACCAGCAGTTGCATTCATTGGCTGTGAAGACAAATGTTATTACTATGCAGATGTTGATTCCTTTGAACCGATATTGCAACCGCTTTCAGACATAAAAAACTCATTTAGTATAGAACAAGATTATCCAATAAGTAAACCAGGTAATATCTATTCCTATAAAAACTTTCTATTGGTAAGTGAAAAGACGGTAGGCATACACATATTAGATAATACGAATCCTGCTAATCCTATTCCTTTAAAGTTCATTCAATTAAAAGGAAACACTAATTTTTCAATTGTAGACGACATTCTATTAGCAGACAATGGTCCCGACTTATTATCAATAGACATCAGCAATCTAAATGATATCAAGTTAGTTAAGCGACTTGAACAAATAAATATGGAGAATGTCCGAGGTGAAATGTTTATTGTGGATTATCTCAAGCAGACAAAAAGAAAAAAAATGCCTTGTGGAAGTAATTCAAGAGGTTTGTCGAGAAGACAAAGTAATGATGCCAATGTGCAAAGCAGTTCCAATAGTACTGGCAAAGGTGGCTCAATGTCTAAATTTGCAGTAATAGACAATTATTTATACATAGTCAATAGTTCCGAATTAATACCAATTGACTTGAGCAATCCAAGCAACCCCGTTAATAAATTAAAAATTGGACTAGTTTCTTCTAACATTGAAACCTTGTTTCCTTATAAAACATATCTTTATATGGGCGCTAGCAATGGTATCCATATATACAACACCTCTGGTTCAAAAGCATCGCCAAGCTTTGTTAATACACTTGAACATTTCTTTGGTTGCGATCCAGTAATTGTAGAAAATGATTATGCGTTCAGTACCATTAGAGGCGGCACAGCATGCAGGACCAATTCAATCAGTGCATTAAATATATACGATGTAAAAAGCCCAAGTAACAGCATTTGGATAAACAGCATTAATTTAGAAGAGCCCTATGGATTGGGGATTAAAGATGATTTATTATTTATTTGTCAAGGCACCAAAGGATTGCATGTTTACAATTGGGATATCAATACGCAATCTGTTAGTTTTAGGCACAGTTATCCTGATATACATGCATTTGATGTAATTGTAAATGGCAACACATTAATAGTTACAGCAGATAACGGATTATTTCAATTTGATATCAGTTCAAAGGATAATATCATATATCTCAGCAAGCTCGCTGAATTTAATTAAACTAGCACAAAGCGACTACTTCATCACTCAGCACTGGACCTAAAGCCACACCCATTCCACTCATTCGAACACAAACAATTAGATGATTATCTATACGTTTGACAATAGGTATCTTTTCTTTACCCATAGCCATTATTCCAGTCCAACTGGTTTCAATTTCGAAATCACGACCAGGTAAAATAAATTCCGCAAGATATTTTTCTAAATGCGTTCTAATATTATCTTCACCATTAAAATCAAAAGTATTTTCTTGATTTTCGAAATAATTTCGAGCGCCACCAAGTAAGACCCTATTATCTAGATTACGGAAATAAATATAACCTTTATCGTGGTGAAATATTCCATCAATAGGAAGATTCTCAATAGGTTTAGTAAGAATTATTTGGCCACGAGCAGGCGTAACATCCAATTCAGGCAACAAGAAAGAAGTAAATGCATTAGTTGTAACAATTAACTGAGAGCAAGAAAGCTCTATTCCATTTTTATCTTTCAACTCATAACCATGATTTATTTTTGCAATTGATTCAATATCCAAACCATACAATGGAATAATCCCCATTCTATGCGTTAAATCATTCATCACTTCATTTAGCATGCCTGTATTAATCATACCTTCATACGGATTAAAAAGACAATCATCGAAACAATTCATTTTAAAGTTAGCAATATTACGCCATTGGAAAGCTTCGTCGATACCAGCGACATCATAGAGCAATTGATTGACGAAAGCAAACTTATCAATTGCTTGATTAAATTCTGATTGCTGAGTATAGATTTCGAAACTCCCAGTATTTCTATAACCGATAGCATCGGCGCCGAAATTAGAAACAAGTTGTTGAATGCCCTTTAATCTTTTGGAGGCTAATAAAGCCACTTGATCTTGAGGTGATCGATTTAAATCATCGACGATTTCGGACACAGAACCAAAGCAAGCAAAACCGGCATTTCGGGTAGAAGCGCCATAAGAAATTGGAGAACGATCGACGATTGCAATACGAGCATTAGGGGATTTTGATTTAATTTTGATGGCAATTTGCTTTCCAATAAGGCCAGCGCCAAGGACAATAAAATCGAATTTTCTCAATAAAACCGAGGATTCCCAAAACGAAGAAAAGTGTTTCATTAAAATTTAAAAAAATATTTGGAGCGAATTTAATTTTTTTTCTATATTTGCAGCCCCAAAAGGGAATAAAAGTTCTGAAACAAAAAAGCGAGAATAGCTCAGTTGGTAGAGCGCAACCTTGCCAAGGTTGAGGTCGCGAGTTCGAACCTCGTTTCTCGCTCGAAAAAAGCCCTTTTTCGAGGGCTTTTTTATTTTCGCCCAGGTGGTGGAATCGGTAGACACGCAGGACTTAAAATCCTGTGGCCGCAAGGCTGTGCGGGTTCAAGTCCCGCCCTGGGTACAAAAAAGAGAGTGAGTGTGAGAGCGAATGCGATACACTTACTCTCTTTTTTACCTCTTCACTTACACTCACCCTCGCTCTAATCTGTATTGAATTTAATTGTATAAGTTGTTTAATATGTTTGATTTTCAAAAACTTGATGTCTATAAAAAAGCTAAATTATTTTATCTCGTTT
>JADLHV010000080.1 GCA_020848595.1 Bacteroidia bacterium | reverse complement strand
GATTGACAGGCATTTTTTTCAAGTCAGCTATTTCTTGCACGGTGAAACCAGATAATTCAAATAAGGAGATGATTTCACTTTGTGGTTCTTTTAATTTCCCAATGGCGTGATAAAGCAGTTTTAATTCCGATTTTTCATCGTTGTTATTGCTTAATTTATTGCCATTTACATCACTTATATCCAAAGTTATTTTACGATCTCTAAGCCATTTTTTAAATAAATTACTACTAATTCCAAACATGTAAGCTTTAAATTTCGATTTGTCTTTTAGCTTTCCGAAATTTTCGTAAGTAATAGCCACGGTTTCAGAAATAAGTTCTTTAGCCGATTCTAAATATGGTGTCATAGCTCTGCAATACCGCTCTAACTCAGGGTAGTTTTGCAAATACAAGTCTTTAAATAATTTATCCGATTCTGTCTTTTCCAAGGTGTTCAGAGTATTAGTTCCATGAGATGTAAAAAAGTTTCAAAACAAACTATTTTATTTTTAAACTTAATAATTTGTCTGAATTGTCGTCTTTGTTAATTTTCCGTACTTTTGCATTTCTCATTCAGTTATTCATGCAAGATACTGTTTACCAACCTAAACACAAAGTCAGAATCGTCACCGCAGCTTCCTTGTTCGATGGTCACGATGCCGCCATTAATGTTATGCGACGTATCATCCAGGCAACTGGTTGTGAAGTCATTCACCTCGGTCACGACCGCAGTGCTGAAGAAGTCGTCGATACTGCTATCCAAGAAGATGCCAACGCCATTGCCATGACCAGTTCTCCAGGTGGGCATAATGAGTATTTTAAATATATGTTTGACTTACTTAAGGAAAAAGGCGCTGGACATATTAAAATATTTGGTGGTGGTGGTGGTACAATTTTGCCAGAAGAAATTAAAGATTTAGAAGCTTACGGTATTTCTAAACTTTATCATCCCGATGATGGTCGAACCCTAGGACTTCAAGGAATGATTAATGATTTGGTTATGAAATCCGATTTTGCAACTGGTCAATCAATTGATTTTAATATTCAAAATCTTATTTCTAAAAATCCAGCTCAAATTGCTCAAACGATTTCTTGTGCCGAAAACTATCCTGAAGAATTCGAAAAATACCGCAGCCAAATAGTCGATTATCTCACTGAAAATAAAGTTAATATTCCAGTACTCGGCATTACCGGAACTGGTGGTGCTGGTAAGAGTAGTTTGGTGGATGAATTTGTTCGCCGCTTTCTATTTGACCTTAAAGATAAAACGATTGCTATCGTATCAGTTGACCCAAGTAAACGTAAAACTGGTGGTGCTTTGTTAGGAGATAGAATTCGTATGAACAGTATTCGAAATAATCGTGTTTATATGCGTTCACTAGCTACTCGTCAAAGTAATTTAGCTCTTAGTAAACACGTCGATGATGCCATCCTGATTCTTAAAGCGGCTGGATTCGATCTTATAATTTTGGAAACAAGTGGTATTGGTCAAAGTGATACTGAAATAACAGAACATAGTAATGTTGCTATGTATGTTATGACTCCAGAATACGGTGCTGCAACTCAATTAGAAAAAATTGACATGCTCGACTTTGCGGATATTATTGCAGTGAATAAATTCGATAAAAAGGGTGCTGCCGATGCTTTGAGAGATGTTAAAAAGCAATTTCAACGCAATCACAAGCTCTTTGATACCGATACTGAGCTTATGCCTGTATTTGGAACTATTGCTTCGCAGTTTAACGATCCAGGAATGAATACCCTTTATAGAAATCTTCTAGATTTAATCGACTCTAAAACGGGGTCTGGTTTTAAATCCGATTTCCATGCTTCTGATGAAATGAGTGAGAAGGTCTTTATTATTCCACCTGCTAGAAACCGTTATCTTAGTGAAATTAGCGAAACTGTTCGTAAATATAATAATTGGTCTGAACAACAAGCTGATATCGCTCAGAAACTCTACCAATTAAAAGGAACCAAAGATATTTTAGAAGGGAAGGAGTAGCTCTGATACTCAATATTGCATCGTATTTATGCGCTTGTACTAGATCAAATCAAAAAGAAACTATTTACTGATAGTTTTATTCTTTTTTATTTCAATTTAATATTTACGATAAAAACACTGTTTGGTTCGTCGTTTTTGTCTTTGCCAATTAAGAACCAATTATAAGAATTGCTCATTTTGTCGAAATTAAAATGCGCTTTATTAAAGGTTGGCATATCATTCAAATCACTTAAATCACTTATTTTCTTTTTATTACCAAATTCATCCTTTTCTATATCGTATTGACAAAAAGCCAAAATAGTACCTTTTTTCTTGAAATCTGTGCGCTTTATTTTAAAGTCATTAGCGGGTTTAGTTAGATTATCTTCAGCATCATAGAACGTGAAATTAAGAACATTATCGATATTTTCTACTAGAAACATATCTCTGAATTTAGTGCTAAATTGACTGTTTTCTACTTGATTGGCTAAGAAATTTAGTTTCAATTCGCCATTAGGACTCATCGTCATAATGTAGATATGGTCAGAAAAATCATTAAATTGGTATTGATAAACCTTTATAATGTCTTCAGTCTTTGAATAAAAATGGTGTTTATAATCTTTCAATTCAAGCAAAGCCATACCAGAATAAGGTTGATCATCTATTTTAGAAACATCGTTATTTACGCGCGCTAAATCTAAGTACTGCAGATTGTTAATCATCTCAATCTTAGGATTAAACATGCAATAGAAAATGCCATAAAGCGGTTTAGAACCTCCATTCTTTTCCATGTATTTACCATAGATCAAAACATGATTATTTTCGAATATCTCATATCGTAATTCTAAAATGATTTTATAGTTTTCTAACTCAAAATCAATTGATTTTTTAGTTGGGTTTGTTGGAGTTGATTGAATAACTACTTCATCTACATAATGATCAAATTGACCATAGCTTCCACCTTTAAGGTATTGACTGATGGTATAATGTGTTAAATGTACTGTATCCCTTTTAGAATTAAATTTTTCTTTTTCAATATTTAAACCAAAGTTTGAATCGAAATTTCTTAAAGCATCGTTAAAGTTTTCATCGAATTCATTTAGAAAAGCAAATAGAGATTCTAAAGAAAATTTATACGTTAAGTCACTTATAGCATTGAGGTCAAAATCATATACAAATACTGCATTTTGATTAGGTCCAACGCTATTTAAAATATATATTTTACCAATTTTAATATCATAAGAAATTCTATAAGGATTACTTGGGTCAGCAGATTTATGCGTTAAATGTTTAATCTTTTTACCCTGATTGTCGAATAGATATAAGTTGATTTCTTTGTTTTTAGATTCATCTAATAATTCGGTAAATAAAAGAATTTGACTTGAATTATGAGTGAGTTTAACCAGCTTTTCAGAAGGGTTATTCTTCTTTAAAGTAAACTTAGTTGTTTTATCAAGGTCAAACCTATTGACTTTTAATACATCCAATTCAAGGGTTTGGAAATAATGATAAAGACTATCTGAAAATAAGAAGTAGTGATAATTGGGCTCTGTTTTTATCCGCTCAATCTTTAATAATTGAGCGGATAAAAATCCATAAGCAATTAAATTTAAACCTAAAATGATTGCTTTTAGTTTCATTTTAAAACGAAAAAGAATTAATCAGTGAAAGAAATCATATATAACTTTTTCACTTTACCTTTTTTAGTTTTCCCTTGATAAAAGACTGTATAAAGTGAGTTAGATTCATCATAATAAATATCAGAACCTTCGATATATGGACATACTTTCATTGTTTTCCTATCAGAGATGCTATATTTAGAACTTAAATCATCATTTAAATAACTGTAAGTACAAGATACCAATAAAGTGGTTTTGCCCGATGGATTGGTGGTTTTAACCATTAAATCATTGGTTTTATTATTTAAATTAGCTGGATCGTCGTAGAAGAAAAATATCAATTTATCTTTTAGTTTAAATACCGTATAAGTGTCTTCAAATTTAGATTCACGCTTTAATCTTGTGCCAATATAATTAATGACCATTTCGCCAGACTCAGTGATTTTTAGGATATAAATATGATCAATTAAATTATCGAATGTTTTTTGATAAGTCCTAATAAAAGTTTGTTCAGCACCTTCTTCATTAAAAGTATAAGAATAATCATTACCGCCTAAACGCATCATCATAAATCCAGTATAAGTTCTATCTTCTAATGTTCCAGGACCTGAATTAATACGCACCAAATCTTCATAATTAATGTCTTTTACGTAGTTTCAATTTTTGTCGACTACACAAGTAAATAGGCCATACATCGCATTGGTACTTGTAGTTTTTTCAACATATTTGCCAAATATGAGTAAATTGGAATTATCAAGTTCTTTAAACTCAGCTTCGATAATTAATTTATCAGAGCTAAAATCAAATGGAATCTCTTTCGTATATTCAGTCCCATTTCTGCTTAAAATAGTAAATTCTTTGTAATACTTCTTAAAAATACCAACCTCTTTAGCAACTTTTTGATACGTTACAGCATAGTTTTCCATTTTTGAAGTATCATTTTTTGCATCAGTAGTTAAGATATCATTCAAATTAAGTCCGAATTTTAAATTCAGATTCGCTAACATTTCAGCAAAATCATCCATGAAACTATATGTACTGCCATTTTTAGATGCGTATTTTGATTCTTCAATAGTTTTTGAATCATCTTTATTTAAATCATAATCATAAGCCTGAACTACATCTTTACCTTGATGCAAATAAATAATATTTTTATTTGCATGAACTTCAAAAGAATAGTCGAGCTCAATAGAAT
>JADLHV010000079.1 GCA_020848595.1 Bacteroidia bacterium | reverse complement strand
TTCTGAGTCTACAAATTCTGATGATTTAAATAATAATTCTACCTCTAAACAGAATGTAAGCAGTGATAAACGTTCTCAAGAGATTACAATTGATAAGCCCATTACTAAAAACAATCCTCATGTTGGTTTAAAAGAATCAAGTGTGCTTAAGACTAGTGAATTGGAAAATACATATAAGCAAATCATAAAGGATCAACGTCCAACTTACAATCCAGAAATTATTTTAGGTCAAACTATCGATCAAAGTTTCAATAAAGGTAAAGAATGGTCGGATATTAAACTAAAAAAGAATCCAGCATTAAACTCAATTGAATTAGATCCTTCTGCACCAATAGTTGATTCTATAAAGATAGAAGAAGTGAAGGAAGTACAAAATAAATTAGTCTTGTCAGTGGATTCTAGTCTGCTTCAAGATTCTACAAAATCGATCCAAAATATGACTGGTTGGTTTGTAGGTGGAGTAACTCAAATAGCCTATACGAATCGAATTTTAGCTTCATCAAATAATAGTATTTACAATCAAATTAGAAATAAGTCGGATAAAGGATTTATGCAATTAGCTTATGGATTTGAATTTGGTTATAAATTTAAGAAGGACATATTAAGTGTTGGGGTGCTTCATACTCAGCAATCGTGGAATTCAAAGTATAGATACAGTTATAGAATTTTTGATTCATTGCCTGTTTTTGATTCTGGAAGAGTTAATGTCATCGGCCATTTCTTAGTAAGGGGAAGGGATACTATGATGGATGAATCGAGTTCTATTCGTATCTCTAAAATTGAAATACCTTTTAAATATGATAGGCAAATGAATATAAATAATAAGGTCAATTTACTTTTAGGATTTGGTGCTGTTTTTGGGTTCAATTTATCTTCGAAAGGCGATAAAATCTTATATCCAGAAAATAGACAATTATATTACTATCATCGTTGGTCGAATATGGAGCGCCAATTGAGTATAAGTCCTACATTAAGTGCAGGAATTCAATACAAGCTTTCGAAACAATGGCTTTTACAAAGTGATTTAAACGGTAGGATTTATGCACAATCAAGATTTAAGTCGAGTTTTGGAGTAGGCGATTTTCCTTACAGTTTCGGCTTCAATATCAAATTATTATATTTATTAAAATAAACACGCTAGAATGAAATCAAAATACCTATTAACGCTCGTTTTAATCCTAACAAATTTGTTGGTTAATGCACAAGTATGGTATCCAGAGGGTGTATTTTTAGGTACAGAGCCAAGTTTAATGACTATCGATAATCAAGTTATTACTATTGGTCGCTCTCATGTTGATGCTTCTAATTCCTATTGGGTAGTGTCTATTTCAGATGGTACTACATGGAGTAAACTTCCAACTTTGGTTTTAAACAAGACAGCTGAGTTGACGGATATTAAAAAGTATCAAGGCATGGTTTATGTTTCGGGGAATTTTACTTACGATAATGGTAAATACAATGCATTGGTGCGCTATAACGGAGTTAATTGGCAGGGATTAGGCGTATTTAATAAACTCAATCAAACAAATGCGTCTATAAGTTCAATGGTAAATTATCAGGGATTGTTATTGCTAGGTGGAGGATTTCAATTGGTGGATGCCGATACGATGCCCTATTTAATTAAATTTAATGGATTAAAATTCTCGAAATATTTTGATTGTTTGAATTGCGATCCAGATTATTCTGTTAATGATTTGGCCTTGAGCGATTCAGTGTTAGCTATCAGTGGGTTGTTTTCAAAAATTAATAATCAAAGTTCTAAATATATTTATTCTGTTTATACAGATGGCTCTACTGATACATTTGTAAATACGCCACGTGTTCTCGATAAATTGGCGGCAATAGGAAGAACCGTGTATGCGGTAGGTGGCGTCCTTAAGGATAAGAGTTTATTTGAGTTTAAGTCAGGTAGTTTGACAGAGATAAATGCCAATATTGACTCTATAACGGTTATCAATGAAATTTTAGAATACGATGGGAAATTGGTTATTTGTGGAAATTATAGTTTAGTTTCTAATACTGATTTAAAGAATAGAATAACTGTAAGAACAGAAAATGGCAATTGGTTTGAAATAACCAATAATAATACATCTCCAACATTTATTGCTAGTGGTCGTACATTTTTATTCGCATTAGGTAATTCAAAAAAATCTATAAGTATATGGAATCCTAATAGATTTGTATTGAGGTTTTACCCTGGTTTATCCTTAGTTAGGGCAAAAGCTTTTATAGATTCGAATAATAATTGCATTTGGGATAGTACAGAAAAGCCGGCTCCAAAACAGTATATAAAATTACCTTTTATAAATAAAGGGGTTTTTACAAATGAAGATGGACTTACAGAGTTCTTTGTTCCAAATGCATCAACCAATACATATAGGTTTGTTGTAAAGCCATTCAGAAGTTTTATTAGGAGTAATTGTGCCGACACATCGGTAAGTAAAACATTTTCTAGTGGTCAATATTTCGACAGTATTCAGTTTCCATTAAAGAGAGTTCCAAATATCAATGATATTAGAGTAAGTATATCTTCTCCAAAAGGTAAGTTGGTCTTAAAAAACAAAAAAGTAATTTATTATATAACGTATGAAAATGTTGGTTCGAATGCAATTGAAGGTAAAATTCGTTTGCGAAAAAGTAAATATTTCAGTTCAGAAGTATGTCTTCCTACTCAAACTGTAATAAATGATTCTATTTTTGAATGGAATTACACCAATTTGCAACCTGGTGAACGTAAAGTTATTCTATATTCAGGATTACCTGTATCAGCAGAATTTGATAATTCATTTCAATTTGATGCAGCCGTGGCATCGTCTATAACTTCAGGTGCAAGTGATTTTAACGATGATGATTTCGATTCTATTCCTCAAGAAGTTAATTCAAGTATAAGTGCATTTCGGAAAGATGTCTTTCCAACGCCTGCTTTAGGAGATTCGATAACTTATTTGAGTGTAGAAGATCGCGATTTACGCTATAATATAGCCTTTAATAATTTTGGTACAGATACAGTTTTTTATGCCGTTGTGATTGATACCTTAGACCTAAATTTAGATATGTCTTACATTCAAGAAACAGGCAGTAACAAATCTTATTATACTGAAGTACAAACAGACCCAAACAATGATTATAAAGGGATTATTATTTGGCATTTTCCTAATATAAAATTAGCGCCAAATCCGAGTAAGGATTACGAGAATCAAAATAGTGGTGCGTATATTGGGTTTAAGGTTAACACCAAGCCGTTAAGTAAGGGCTATGTATTAAAGAATACAGCTTCTGTTTATTATGACAATACCTATGCTGGCTCAACAAATTCGGTCTATTGTACTTTGCAGTTGACGGATTTGGAAAAAATAGAATTTGAAAAATCATTTAAAATGTATCCAAATCCGGTGAACAATTTATTGCATCTGAATGGTCAATTTATTCCTGGTACGGAGATAAAAATATACGACATGAATGGTCGATTGTTGCAAGCATTAAGTGTAAATGATTATACTGATATAATTGATATAGAATGTTCAGATTGGTCGGCTGGATTGTATATGGTGCGTATAGATATCAATGGCTTTAGTCATAGCGAATTGTTGCAAATTGCTCGATAGTTTCTTTATAAATAATTAAACGTAAATTAGGCATTATTTATCAGACCATAAATATTGGATTATATAAATTGTCGCCATTAAGATTAGCAGTAGAGACGATAGCGTGACGAGAATGATTTTTCCTTTCTTTATTTTTTTTTCAGTATTCATTTAAAAGAAAGTCTATGGTTTGATGAAGTCAATCAATTAATTTCAAGTTGTATTTTAAGAACGTTTAAATAAGGACAAATGTCACAACTGTAAACTATGGAGTATTTACAATGGACATTTGCCTTATCTAAATCATGAAAAACAAAATTTAAATGAATTTGCTATTATAGTAGTCTTATAATTTTTTATATTAGGTATAGTTATTATTGAATTAAAAGTCTTTCATGAACGAACTGTCCACTTGCCAAATATATTTTCACAAAGTAGACGCCAGTAGGGAATCCAGATAAATCAAATTCATTATTAGAAGAACTAGAATTTTGAATTATTCGGCCGTCGAGATTGAATATTTCTATTTTATCAATAGATTGAGAGCAGTTAATTTCGAAATGTCCATTTGTTGGATTAGGGAATAATGTCAGTTGCTCGTTAGAAATTGGATTAATGGTTAAATAATTAGATTTAAATTGATATAAACCGTTGAATTCGGCGCTTACGTATTCCTTAAAATCGTGCGTTATAGTAATATTAAAATTAGTAGTATCAATTTTAATTATTGCACCAGCATCATATTTTCCACCAGCTCTAGTTATTCCAAAAATATCACCTTGATTACTCAGCATTAAATTGCAATAATTATCATAACCCGTTAAGGAATCAACTAAGTTAGTTTTTTTAATAATTGTTTTAGTTGGGATGTCGAAAACATACATAACCCCATTGCCATAAACTCCTCCATAACTACTTAGTACGACAAGTTTGTTGTTTACTTTTACTATACCGATGGCATCACTTCCAACACTATCTGTTTCCAAGTCAAGTAAGTAATTAAAAGTGTTTGTATTGATATTAAAGTTCCAAATTTGTCCTTGATTAAATGCCCCGCCTTCAGAATTAATACCATAGATATTTTGATTATCAATTGCGAGTTGCGACCAGAAATAAGACTGTGGATTGGCAGGACGGTCGAGGATCTTAGTCACAACATTATTGCTCAAATTGACTTTAAATACAGTGCCATTATTATTTGCTCCGTTATACGAGTTAAATCCATAAAGAAAACCATTGATTTCTACAAAGTTAATATTAGTACCAGTACCAATTGCGCTATTACTACTTAACTCAGCAATATTGGTAAATGAATTTGTTTTAATATCATAGCAAGCCAACTGTGAGATTTGATTTACAGATGTGCCTCCGTATTTAAAGACAAGGTATATTTTGCTATTGCTAGCTCTAAAAGGATAGCCTTCGATAAAATAGCCTGATTGATTACTGAAGTGAAATAAAGTTTCGACCTTCTTAGTATTTGTATGCAACATAAATACAGTACCTTTTTCATTATTACCACCAGATTGACTGAATCCAATTAACTTATCGGCCCACATATGCATTAATGTTCCAACTGGATAGACGCCATTTTGAGAATATCCAAAGCGATAGAGTATTTCAGAACTATTATCTGAGGTGTTTAGATTAGCTAAAGTGCCATCATACGAATTTGTTCCAGATGCTGAAATGTATAGTTTGCCATCAGACGCACGCATAAATCCACCAGTAGGATGATTAAAGCTATTAGAGATATCTAAATCTAAAAGTTTCACAAAACTATTTGAATTTTGGATATATTTAAAAGCTGTACCAGCATTGTTTTTACCACCCGAAAAGGTTACACCATACAATGTGCCATCGGTATCAATAAATATTCGGCCAGGTGTTTTACCAGTGCTATTGGGGGTAAAGTCGTGTAATTTTTTATAGCTTTTGTTTAAAGTGTTATATTCAAGAATAGTTCCAGCATTATTATTACCTGCTGTGGTCATTTGAATATATAAATTATTGCCATATTTGATTGTTTGATTTGGCTTTAACCCAGTGTTGATTGCATCTAAGTTGAATTCAACTTTATACGTCATATTAGAAAGAGTTAAAGAAAATATAACACCTTGATTAGATTGTCCACCTAGAGTTGTAGTACCATATAAGACACCATTAATTTCGGTTAGATTTCCTGTAGGAGAGATTCCAGAATTTGAAGTAAAGTGATGTCTTACGTTATAAACTTTAGTATTCATGTCAAACTCGTAAATAACACCACCATTATTGTTGCCGCCATTTTTACATACACCAAATAATTTGCCATTTGAAGCTAATACAGGTATATCAGTTGGAAAGGATCCAGTATTATTAGAGGTGTTAAATTCGAATACAACATCTATAGTATCTGCATTTAAATCATATCGATAAATTACACCTAAACCCGAACCGCCATAATTAGTAGTGCCATAAAGACTACCAGGTTTGCCAAGCATAAGTCCAGTGTTAGGTCTATAACCTTGTTTAGCATTTTTATTGAATGGTGTAAATTTAGTTGTTTTATTGGCTATATCATATGAATATACAGCGCCATAACTATATATATCATTGACGTTTCCATATTCTACAGTTCCATATAGCTTGCCCGGTGTGGGCTCAATCAGTGTAACCGATCTAGGGTACATACCATAATTTCTTGAGAAAGCATTTATAGTATCTATTAAATTGCCATCTGGGTCGAGTTTGATTATATCGCCCGATTGATCAGTACCTCCATTGGTTGTCATTCCCCATAGATCTTGAGCTACGATATGATTAAAAGTAGATAAAAGTAGAAAAAGTAAAAATTGAAGTTTAAATATGTTTTTTCTCATTTTGTAGTTTATTATTGTTTGATGACACGTTGATAGAAAGTGCCGTTTTCTGTTTGAATTTGAAGTAGATAAGTTCCATTGTTAAGATGGCTAATATCTAAGGTATAATCTGATTGGTTATTCGTGTTGATGGTATCTATTTTCACTTGTACCAAATCGAAAATTGTGATTGAATTTATAGAATTTTTTGCAACTACTTTAAAAACACCAGAGTTAGGATTAGGATAAACAATTAATGGATTATTTTGGTAGATATTATCGGTACTCACAGTATTTAAATTGACTGTTTTAGAAGTAACAGAACAAGATTTATAAGTTAAAATAACGGCATAATTTGCGGTGTCTTGTGGAGCAAAGCTTTGAGATGTTGCACCAACAATTGGTTTATTGCCGTTATCAACCTCTATCCATTGGTAGGAGACATTTTCTTGATTCGACCAATACTTTCCATTTTCATATCGAATAGTTGAATCTAATGCTTTAATTGTAATGAAATGTGACTGTTTTGTGAAATTACCATTGCCATCATCATAGGTCCATTCTATAAAATTTTGACCGAAGTTTCGTAAAGGGAATTGTGTTGGAGTGGTGGCTTTGATGATTCCATAACAAGACGAAGCTTTTAAAGTATCAACGAAATTATATTCGCATAAGAAAGATGTATCAGGTAAAGTAGAAGCAAATGGTTTAGGAAGACTACAAGTTTCGATAAATTCTAAAGCACCAACATCACCAATAGTGCTATTATACGCCTGTTTGGTCGTAAGTTTATTGGTGGCAATATCAAATTCCAATAAGCATCCTTTGCCAAGAGGGCCACCAACAAAGGTGTTAAAATATAGTTTGCCATTCGAAGCTTTTATAAGAGAACCACGTGGTGCATATCCGTGTGTTGCTGAAACGAAACTTGCTTTTAAAGTTACAGTATTGGTATTGATATTATAGGAAAAAATACAACCATTATTGGATGCGCCACCATCGGCGATGCCGTGTAAGATACCCGGACTTGTCTCAACTAAAGTACCATAAGGCTTGAGTGGCGTACCTGTGCCTGAAAAGCTATATAGTAAAGTGAATGTTTGATTGCTAATGTCGTAACGATAAATGACTCCATTATTTGCTGAACCACCTTCAGTAGTCATGCCATAAAGTTTGCCATTACTAGCTTGCATTAAACCATTGTTTGGCAGTTTGCCATCGTTTGAGTTAAAGTGATGGACAGCTGTATAAGTATTTAAATTTTTATTATAGCGCATAATCATACCAAGACCGTTATTTCCACCGCTAATGATAGTTGTATATAAATGGCCATCACTAGCTAAAAAAGGACGTTGGTACCTCATGTCTTGAAGTGAACTAGCTATAATTGTATAAGTGTTGGTATAAACATTAAATTTAAAGAAAGTCCTTGCACCTTGAAAGGTTTGACCTAATAAAAAACTATCATAAGCAAAAACCATAGAACCATAATTTGTGCCATATCCGCTATTTACACTAAAATCGTATAGAGGAATAACAGTATTAGTAGAAGGGTCGAATTTGTAGATGAAGCCACGGTTGTTTGCGCCACCGGTCATTGTAAGGCCATAGAGTTTTCCATTTGGTCCTTTAGTTAGAGATGTGGGAAGAGGGGTGTTAATAGTAGCCAAACTTGTTATTGAGTCATTGTCAATATCGTAAGAAAAAATTCTGTTAGTACTGGCTCCCCAAAGTACTTTTTGAGCCCTTATATCACTTGTTGTGATTAAGACTGTTAAGATGAATGTTAATTTGTAAATTGTTCTCATTTGTATGTATTAAAAACTGGTTAAAAAGTGTTAGAGGCATAAGAGATAATAGAAATTCGATAGTATTAGCCATCCCTATTAATTTGTGAGTAGAATTTCGATTAGTGCCTGCCAAATGACAGACACTTCGAAATAAAAGGGAAGAAAGTAAGTTCGTAAATCTCATGTGTAAATGTCTGACAAAGCTAATAAGGACGCGATTTTTAGTTAAGGCTAACTAGTAAGTGTACCTGAATAACTTATAAATGCACATAAATCAGTCTTATCTGCAATAGATTTAAATGGTTTTTAAAGAAAATAGTCGAAATGCCACTCTTAAATGAAGGTTTACTCAATACATTTTAAGGATTCTGTCTAGATAGTAAGCTGATTATCTGCAAATATAGAAGTAATAGTTTCGATATAGAAATAATCTATTGCAAAAATGATAGTAATACTATTATATTTGTAAGCAAAAGATATAGGAATGAATAATTTCACGAATAATATTAGATTTCATGTCGGAGAATCCTTTTATATCAAGGATCCAGAATCGAGCGAATTAGGTCGAAAAATTGTTAGTGTCGGTATAAAACTAATCGATGAGCTGGGTTTTGAAGAATTTACTTTTAGAAAATTGGGTCAAGAAATTGGTTCAACTGAAGCTTCAATCTATAGATACTTCGAAAGTAAAAACAAATTTTTAATCTATTTGTCTTCTTGGTATTGGGCTTGGATGGAATATAATCTGATAATTTCTTTAACTAATATTCACTCTCCAGAGAAGAGATTAGAACGTGGTATTGCTTTATTGGCTTTAGAACCTAAAGAAAATGAGCATTTAGATTGCTTTAATTTAGCTGGATTGTCGAGAATTGTTAATACTGAGTCGAGCAAATCGTATTTAACTAAAGACGTTGATCAAGTTAATACTGAAGGCGCTTTTGTTAATTACAAACAGCTGGTAACTCGATTATGCGAAATTGTAAAAGAAATAAATCCTAAATATAAATATCCCAATATGTTGTTATCTACTGTCATTGAGGGCATTCATTTACAAAGATTTTTTGCAGAACATTTGCCTAAATTAACGAATAGGCAAAAAGATGGACAGTATATTCAGAAATTTTTCACCGACTTGATATTAAAAGCAATAAAATCATGAAAGAAAAACTAACACCTATACAACGGTTTGTTTTACTCATAAAATCCGATAAGAAGGAAATTGGGAATGTTTATACTTATGCCGTTTTTCAAGGTTTAATTAACTTGTCTATACCGCTTGGTATTCAGGCTATCGTCAATTTAATTCAAGGTGGACAAGTTTCTACATCTTGGATAGTACTTGTTATTATTGTATTAGCTGGTATTTTGCTAACTGGCGTATTACAAGTCGCTCAATTGAGAATTATAGAAAATTTACAACAGAATATATTTGCTCGAGCGGCATTTGAATTTACTTTTAGATTGCCACGTTTTAAATCTGATTCATTAGAAAATCAAAGTGCACCTGAATTGATGAACCGTTTTTTTGATACAGTTTCAGTACAAAAAGGTCTCTCAAAAGTTTTAATAGATTTTTCTACTGCTACATTGCAAATCGTATTCGGATTAGTGCTCTTAGCTTTTTATCACTCATTTTTTATTTTCTTTGGATTGGGTTTGTTTTTATTGGTGATTGCTATTTTTAAATATACTGGTGTATTAGGATTGGAAACAAGTCTAAAAGAGTCTAAGTACAAGTATAAAGTTGTGGCATGGCTCGAAGAAATGGCTAAAACACGTTTATCTTTTAAGATGGCTGGTAATTCAAAATTAGGTCTTAAACGTACAGATGAAAATGTTTTAGGTTATTTAGATGCAAGAGAAAAACATTTTAAAGTTTTAAAACGTCAATATATTTATCTCATTGTTTTTAAAGGTGCAGTAGCCGCTGGACTTCTATTAATTGGCGGTATGTTGGTATTAAACCAAGAAATGAATATTGGACAATTTATTGCGGCAGAAATTATCATTTTATTGGTAATAAACTCAGTAGAAAAGTTAATTCTTTGTATCGAAAATATATATGATGTTATTACTTCCTTAGATAAAATTGGACATGTAACCGATATTGATCTTGATGATGATAAAATCGGGTCGGTTAGAATTCAAAATGACCAGGATATCGAAGTTGAAATTAAAGATCTTGAATTCTCGTATCCTGGACGAATAGAGCCCTTGTTTAAAAGCTTATCTATCCAAATTCAAAAAGGACAGCATACCTGTTTTCATGGTAATCAAGGGAGTGGTAAAGCCACCTTGCTCTCATTAATAGCCGGTATTTATAGGCCTGCAAAAGGTAGTATTTGTTATAATGGTTTACCGATAGATAATTTCGAGTTCGACTCGATTAGAAATCATATAGGAACATGTTTTAGTAGTGAAATTATATTTGATGGAACACTTTTAGAAAATATTAGTATGGGTAGAAGTGATGTAACAATAGATGATGTTATCTGGGCTTCAGATGGACTAGATTTGTTAGAATTTATCAAAGCATTGCCACAAGGTTTTGATACTATTGTAGGGCCAAATGGATGTAGACTATCGAAAGGCGTTTCACAGAAGATATTATTAGCAAGAGGGATAGTTCATAAACCTAAGTTGTTATTACTCGAGAAAGGGGTGGAGTTTATAGATACGAAATCTCGAAAAAAGATTGCTGAATTTATATTCAATCCCCAACAACCATGGACTGTGGTTAGTTCATTTACTGTTCCAGAATTTAAAGAATTCTATAAACAAAATTTAAAATTAAATCAGGAGGATTAATATGTTAGGAATATCAGAAAATAGTGTCAGAGGGTTTGTTGAAAAAGATACTAGTAAGTCTTTTTCGGAGCTAGATAAGCGCCCTCGTATGAAAATGACATCAAGGATGCTGTTGATTATGACTATACCAGTAATCATTATACTGATGTTGCCATGGACACAAAACGTCAGAGCTTATGGTCAAGTTACAGCTTTAAAGCCTGGACAAAGACCTCAAACTATTCAGTCTATTTTGCCAGGTAGAATAGAGCGGTGGTATGTGCAAGAAGGTCAATTTGTAAAAAAAGGAGATACTATTATCTTTCTTACAGAGGTAAAAGACGAATATTTTGATCCAAAATTAATTGAAAGAACCAATGAGCAATTATTAGCCAAAGAACAATCGGTGAATTCTTATGTCGATAAAATAAAAGCCAATGAGCGACAAATTCAAGCGATGGAATCGACTTTAAAACTGAAGAAAGAACAAGCAGTCAATAAATTGAAACAAGCTCGTCTTATGTATACAAGTGATAGTATGGATTTAGTTGCTTCAAAGATGAACTTAAGCGTTGCCGAAAATCAAATGATTCGAATGCAAGAAATGTATAGTAAGGGACTTAAATCATTAACAGATTTAGAATCTCGTAAGCTAAAATTACAAGAGACTCAAGCTAAATTAATTTCACAAGAAAATAAATTGTTGTCTTCACGCAATCAAGTCCTCAATAGTCAGATTGAACTCTCTTCTATTGAAGCCGAATATTCGGATAAAATTTCTAAAACGGAGTCAGATAAATTTGCAGCCATGAGCGAAATGTACGATGCAGAAGCTATTGTAACTAAAATGCGTAATCAATATGCTAATTATATTATAAGATCGGGTTTGTATTATGTAACCGCTCCACAAGATGGTTATATCACAAAAGCCATTACCGCTGGAATTGGAGAAACGATTAAAGAAGGTACCGAAATAGTGAGCATAATGCCTTTTAAATATGATTTAGCTGTAGAAGTTTTTGTGCGTCCAATAGATGTGCCTTTGCTCGATAAAGGTAGTTTGGTGCGTGTACAATTTGATGGTTGGCCAGCAATAGTTTTTTCGGGATGGCCCAATGTTTCTTATGGAACTTATGGAGGTAGAGTTATTGCTATTGATCGTTTTATAAGTGAAAATGGAAAGTACCGCGTTTTAGTAGGGCCTGATCCTAACGATCATCAATGGCCAAATGAATTAAGAGTAGGAGGAGGTGTTAATACCATGATGTTACTTAAAGAAGTGCCAGTTTGGTACGAATTATGGCGTCAAATCAATGCTTTCCCTCCAGAATATTACAAAAATACCAGCGAAAAAACTAAAAAGAAATGAGTATGAAACAACTATTTCGAGGATTATTACTTTTATTGAGCTGGAATTACACAATAGCATTTGCCGAGCAAGATAGTATGGTGTTGAGTTCAGAGCGATTCTTGAATTTAGTTCGCTTGTATCATCCAGTTGGAAAACAAGCAGAATTGATACAAATGAGCGGTGATGCTACTATGTTAAAAGCACGTGGCGGTTTCGATCCAAAGCTCTCATTTTCTAATAATCAAAAATATTATAATGAAACCAATTATTTTAATATGATGAGTGGGGGTATCAGTATTCCAACTCTTTTTGGTCTTGAATTTAAAGGTGGTATGGATAGAAATAATGGTGCTTATATCAATCCCGAAAATAATCTACCAAGTGCTGGCTTAGCTTATGCTGGCGTTACATTGACACTAGGACAAGGATTATTGATTGACGAGAGAAGAATGAGTTTAAGACAAGCAGAATTATTCCAGAAATCTAGTAAAGCTGAAAGGATACTGATGATAAATGATTTGCTTTTCGAAGCTGGAAAGTACTATTGGGAATGGTATGCTGCTTACCATAATTATGCTATTTACAAGGATGCTTTTAAGGCTGCTCAAGAACGTTTAGAGTCTGTAAAGCTATCGTCTCAACTAGGAGATAGACCTTATATTGATACATTAGAAGCATTTATACAGGTAAACGAAAGGCAATTTAGTCTCATTCAATCAGAGATGGAGTATAAAAACAAGTCAATTCAGTTGTCCTATTATTTATGGGATGAAAACGGGCAGCCTTTACAACTCGACCCAAGAGTAAAAGCGCCAGAGGTTCAAACTATAATCGAAAGTGATGCTTTAACATTGCCAGATACAGGTGTTTGGCGCTCACATCCTATGTTACAAGTTGTTGATTTAAAAATCCAAACATTAATTGTCGAAAGACAGTGGAAACGCGAACAATTGAAGCCCATATTGAATCTTAATTATCAACCTTATTTGTCGAGTAATACATTAAATACCTATTCAATGAATGATTATAAATTTGGAATAGGATTTAAGATGCCTGTGTTATTGCGAAAAGAAAGAGGTGATTTGAAAATTACGAATTTTAAATTAATGCAAGCAACTTGGGATCGTTCGCTTAAAACTCAACAGCTATGGAATTACAATATGACGGCAATGAACGAGTTTAATTATACCTTCGAATTAATTAATCAATACAGAGGAACAGTTCAAGCCTACTCGGTATTATTAGATGCAGAGCGCAATATTTTTACGATAGGAGAGAGTTCATTGTTTATGATTAACTCTAGAGAGATGAGTTATATAAGTGCAAAGATTAAATTGATTGATGTTATTGTAAAAAATAAGAAAGCGGAGCTCAATGTACTGTATATGTCTGGGATTTTAGGTAACTAAAAAAGCCCCAATTACGGGGCTTTTTTGTAGAATTTATTTTGAATCAGTTTATTTCTTACTGAAATCAAGTAACAATGTAAATGTAAAATTATCTTCTACATATCTGTTACAATGTGTAGTGGCATTAAATTTAGGGAAATCTTCAATTGCAGATCTCATGTATTTATAGAAATCCCATCTGTCAACGTAGTCATCATCGTCATCATCAGGATAACCCCAAGATACTTTTGTAATATTACCTTCTGGATCAATAGTAAGCGTTACTTTAGCATAAAAGAAGTATTTTGATTTAGTAGCACCAGAAACATCAGCTTTTTCACCAAGTTTTTTGTAAATTTCTTGGTACATATTATCATTTCCGCCTTGATATTCAGCTTGCTTATAAAGGTCGTCTAAAGTTACCTTTTTGCTTAGTTTCTTGCCATCTTCATCGAAATAAGTGGCTTTAGAAAATTTGCCTTTTTTGTATTCTACTTCTGCAGATTTATTACCATTGCTATGGAAATACTCCCATGTGCCATCTTTTTTATTATCGTTGTATTCACCTTTTTCAGAGATGTTACCATTTCTCCAATACTTTTCGTAAGTGCCATGTAAACTATCTTTAGAATAATTACCTTTCACTCTAACTTTACTACCACTATTAAAGTAGTAGAGCATAAATTCGCCATCAAGTTTGCCTTTTTCGTAATTAGCTGTTTCATCTTTATCACCATTATCGAAAACAGACTCGAATTTTCCCAAAATGTCGCCACCTTTATAAGTAGCTTTGTATTTAAGAGTGCCATTTCTGTGGAATCTGTTCCATTCACCTTCTCTTTCATCTTTTTCGTATAAGCCTTCTTGCTTTAATTGACCATCTTTATACCAAAAAGACCATTTTCCATCTCTTTTACCATCTAAATATTCACCTTCAGATGCTTTTTCTCCGTTTTCGAAATAATAAGTAAACTGACCAGTTCTAGTGTTTATTTCACACTTTTTAGAACGATAATGACCTTCCATTTGCATTTTATCGTTATGGATATAGTAATCCTTAACTAGAAATAAATTGCCTTCTGGAGCAATAATACGATAATAAGACGCGTATTTTTCTTTGGTCTTTTTGCCGAAATCATCCAAGAAAACTTTCTTTTGCGCGAATGACAAAGTGGCTGTCAGCAACATTATAGTTGCTATAAATAATTTGGAAATCTGTATTTTCATAAAATATTGGAAAATGATTTGATACAAAAAAAAGGGATTTTTTTGAGTTATAAAAGGGATTTTATAAAAACTTTAAGTTTTGAGGACCAATAGCTTAGGTTTTTAGAGGGTGTTTTTAACTCACCTTGCCATTTTTCTCCCATCCTAAGCATCGACCTATAAAAGTAGCCTGGAGTGATTTTCCATTTTTTCATAAATGTCTTTCGGCCGTCATTTCTTTTAATCTTACCGGTCGATTTACTCATAAAATGATATACTTTACTTTCTCCTATCCCCTTAAAATATCTCACGCCATCTTCCCATAATTTCATCGAAAAATCTGGGTCGCTATACATCCCTGGACTAAATTCATCACTATAACCACCAACTTTTTCCCAAAGCGCTAGTGGAACAACATTTGGAGGCCAACTTGCGCCACTCCAATCGGCCATTTTTAAATCTTTAAATGTTTGAATTAATTCTCGTTCCTTGAAATTTGTAATATCTCCAAAATCAAAACCTTGCAGAATATTTATGTCTTTGCCTTCTTTAGGCTCTATCATAGTCGAAGACAAGAAAAAACGGTCGTGTCCAATATCTTGAATCTCCTTCATTAAATGATAGTCCCAACCTGGTAAGGCATACATATCGTCATTAAAATAACAAATGTATTTGGTTTTGGCTAATCTGCTGGCCTGATTAAGAGCTTTACAAATTCCAATATTGTAGTCACTTAAAGTATGTTCTAAATTTTCATCTTTTACCCAATCAACTGTACCATCGGCACCTTCATTAATGTGTATAATAATTTGGTGATTGAATGTAGAATTGCGTCTAATGCTTTCGACACATAATTTTAAATAGGATAGGTTATTCCAAGTAGGGATTAGAATAGTGAACATCGAGGCAAATATAAGTATTTGAGATAGATGCTACATAATTCAAATTGTGTCCAAATTTTGTCTTTAATCTTCAAGCATTTCCTTTTACCTTTGCATTCCAAAATAGTAGAAAATGTCTGAAAAAGTTTTAGTGATAGGTTCTTGCGGTCAGCTTGGAACCGAATTAGTTGAGTCTCTTAGAAACATTTATGGAGAATCCAATGTCATCGCTTCTGATATTCGAAAAAGCGATCACGATGTGTTTAAGTCTGGTCCTTTCGAAACCTTGGATATCTTAGATAAGCCGAAATTAACTGAGATTCTCCAAAAATATCAACCTTCTCAAGTTTATCATTTAGCAGCCTTGTTAAGTGCTACTGCCGAAGCTAAACCTAAACTTGGTTGGACTTTAAATATGGATGGACTATTCAATGTATTGGATGCAGCAGTAGATTTTAAAATTGGACGTGTATATTGGCCTAGTTCTATTGCGGTTTTTGGTCCACATACCCCTTACGATCATACTCCACAAAATTGTGTGATGGATCCAAATACTATTTATGGTATATCTAAATTAGCCGGTGAGCGCTATTGCGAATATTATTTTCAAAAGCGTGGTGTCGATGTAAGAAGTTTGCGCTATCCTGGACTTATTTGTCATAAGAGCGATCCAGGTGGGGGTACAACTGATTATGCGGTAAGTATTTATCACGATGCACTAACAACTGGAAAACACAATTGCTTTTTGGGCGATCATACAGAATTACCTATGTTGTATATGCCAGATGCTTTAAAAGCAACTCTAGATATCATGCACGCTCCAGCCGAACAAATTAAAATAAGAAGTAGTTATAATTTAGCTGGAATGAGTTTTTCTCCAAAAGAAATTACTGAATCAATTCAAAAGTATATCCCAAGTTTTACTACTGAATATAATCCCGACCACAGACAAGCTATTGCAGATAGTTGGCCGAATAGTATCGACGATTCTGAAGCAAGAAATGATTGGGGTTGGAAACCATCTTATGATTTAGATGCTATGACTAAAGATATGCTAGTCAATTTAGCTCCACGTTATGGCAAATCTTTGACTTTATAATGGAGGAAATGATGTCATATCAACCATTAATTCTCATTTCTAATGACGATGGCATTACTGCTCCTGGGCTGAGGGTTTTAGTTGAAGTAATGTCTACTCTTGGTGAAGTTATTGTTGTTGCACCAGATAAACCTCAAAGTGCAATGGGACATGCTATTACCGTTACACAACCTTTGCGACTTAAACCTAATAATATTTTTGGAACAATTAAAGCTTTTGAGTGCAGTGGTACACCAGCAGATTGTGTCAAATTAGCACTCGATAAGGTTTGCCATAGACGTCCTGATATTATGGTGTCTGGTATCAATCACGGACCAAATTATTCTATTAATGTCATCTATTCAGGTACGATGAGTGCTGCAGTAGAAGCCGCAATAGATGGGGTGCAAGCAATCGGGTTCTCGCTATGTGATTACAGCTTGGAAGCAGATTTTGAATCTTGCAGAACCCATATTAAACATATCACTGAAACGATTTTAAAACATCCATTGCCTTATGGCACTTTGCTCAATGTTAATATTCCAAAATCTCAAGAGCTAAAAGGAATTCGAGTGTGTCGTCAAGCTAGTGCTAAATATGCCGAAAATTTTGATGAGCGATTAGATCCTTCTGGTAATACATATTATTGGATGACGGGTAAACTTATCAATCTCGAAGAAGAAGATAATGATACCGATTTATGGGCAATCGCTCATGATTATATCAGTGTTGTGCCGACTAAATTTGATTTGACATCTAATAGTTTTATTCAACACCTCAAACAATTGATATGAATAAGTTAAAAAAGGATTTGACTATCGGATTTATTATTGGATTTCTAAGTTCTTTTGTTTTGTCTTTTATACTTTACTTAGTGCAAAATTATAGAATTGGTGGGGAAGGTTTTTTTGAAATATTCTATAGTCCAGCGCTTATAGTACCCATTCTAAGTGTAGCTTTGCTTGGGAACTTTGTTATGTTTTTCATCTTTATTAAACTTAATAAGGATTTAATAAGTAGGGGGATTTTGGCCGCTACAATGGTTGTGGGTATTATTTTATTTATTTTGAAGTTTTTCTTTGTGTAATTTAAATTAAGCGCAAGACTTAGTCAATGCGGGTCCTTTGTAGATGAATCCAGAATATATTTGAACTAATCCTGCTCCTAATTTAATTTTTTCTTGAGCATCTTCTGAACTGTAAATTCCTCCTACTCCAATTAATGGTACTTTCCCTTCAAATTTTTTATTCAAATAAACTAAAACTTCATCGGCTTTGTGTTTAACTGGTTTACCACTCAAGCCTCCAGCTCCAATTGCATCAACAATCGTTTTATCGGTACTTAAGCCTTCTCTACTAATTGTAGTATTCGTTGCAACTAGGCCGTCTATTCCAGTTTCATGTGTTAACGTAACAATATCATCTAGTTGAGATTCTGTTAAATCTGGTGCAATTTTTAAAAAGACGGGTAATTTTGCTGCTCCCTTCGAAATTAATTCTTTTCTAATATCCATTAGAGCGTTTAAGATGTTTGTAAGCGGACCTTTATCTTGTAACTCTCGTAATCCTGGAGTATTCGGACTGCTTACATTAACTGTAAAATAATCGACGCAAGGATATAATTCACGGAAACAAATCATATAATCATTTACTGCTTCTTCATTAGGTGTAAGCTTATTTTTACCAATATTTCCCCCTACAATTAATCCATTTGGTCGCGATTGAAGTCTTTCTTTAATGACCTTAACACCATCATTATTAAAGCCCATTCGGTTAATAATAGCTTCGTCTTTCACCAATCTAAAAAGACGAGGTAGATCATTGCCAGCTTGAGGCAGGGGAGTAACTGTTCCAATTTCTACATGCCCAAAACCGAGCATTTTCATTACTTTCAAGTATTTAGCATTTTTATCAAATCCAGCGGCTAATCCAACCCGATTCGGAAATTCAATTCCAGCAAATAGTACTTTAGTCGCTTTAGAATTTCGGTATATGGCCGACATTAAGGAAGAAACTCCAGGAATATGTGCAAGAATATTCAACAGAGAAAGGGTTACATGATGCGCTTTTTCGGCAGACATCAAGAAAAGTATCGAACGGATGATTTTAAACATGTAAAACAATAAGTGATTATCTGCTGCAAAGGTCATCCTCCTATCATTAATATTTATCAGCAATTTGTATAAAATTATACACTTATCAGTAAATATTGACTAAATTCGCAACGTATAATTTATAATGGGACGCATACCCAACCTTTGGTACAAGATTTTAGCTGTGGCACTCGTTGCGTACACACTTATATATGGTCTTTTAATAGAATTACCGACAGATGTTGGTATATTAGATGAAACGATAAGAAATTTATTTTACCATGTTCCCATGTGGTTTGGGATGATGTTAATTCTTTTAGCTGCATGGATTAATAGCATAATTTATTTAAGTAAACCTATGAGTAAACGCGCTGTTTATGCTTACGAATTGACAAATGTGGGTTTATTAATGGGCTTTTGTGGCGTATTTACAGGAATGTTTTGGGCTTATAATACTTGGGGTACTCCTTGGACTAAAGATCCAAAACTTAATGGTGTAGCGGCTGGTATGGTGATGTATCTCGGCTATTTGCTAATGGGTTATTCTATAACAGATAAAGAAAAACGCGATAGGATTTTAGCCGTTTACAATGTTTTTGTTTTTCCTTTATTTATTGCTCTCATCTATGTCATGCCTAAATTATCCCAATTCAGTATACATCCAGGTAGTGGCGATACTGTAAATTTTAAGACATATAACAATACCAATAATATGCAAACGGTCTTTTATCCTGCAGTGATAGGTTGGACATTACTATTTGTGTGGATAGCCGAAATACGAAGCCGAGTTGCGTTAGTTAAAATTCAAAGTAATAATGAAGAAAATATCTCTAAGCATACTATTTCTTAGTATACTTTTAAACCTTTCGGCTCAATCAGAAGAGTCGATACTAAGATCATCTGGTAAGATTTATGTCGTTGTGGGTATCATAGCGATTATATTTCTTTTGATTATTATCTATCTTGTCCGCATTGATAAGAAAATTTCAGATTTGGAAAATAAAGGAAAATGAAACCAGTTCACATTGTTATTATAGTTTTTATTTCGATAGGGCTAGCCATTGGTATCAGCTTTTATGGAGATACTAGTAAGTATGTTTGTTTTGCAGAAGCAGATCAATTAGCTAAGGATAAACCCAATATGAAATTGCATGTTGTATCGACTTTAAATACTAATAAACCTCAGATTTATGATCCACAAAAAGACCCAAATTATTTTGAGTTTTATGCTAGTGATACAACTGGTATGGAGAAACGCATTATATACCATAATGCAAAACCTACCGATTTGGAAAAAACCGATAAGGTCGTTTTAATTGGCTATAGTCGCGGTGATTATTTTGAAGCAGTGGATATTCTAAAGAAATGTCCAAGTAAATACGAAAAGAAATAAATTTGGAAACCATACTTTTTAAAGACGAACACCTCTTAATTGGCAATTTTGGTCATTTTGCAGTGGTGTTGGCTTTTGTAGCCGCTCTCATATCTGCGTTTTCTTATGCCCTTTCGGTAAATAGAAATGTTTCTTCTCTGAAAGAGCTTGGGAAATGGATGTTTTTTATTCATGCGATTTCTGTCGTAATGATTTTCTTTTCGCTTTTCTATATTATTCATAGCCATTATTTCGAATACCAATACGCTTTTCAACATTCGTCAACTGAGTTGCCTGTCTATTACATGATTTCGTGTTTTTGGGAAGGTCAGGAGGGAAGTTTTCTTCTATGGATGTTTTGGCATGCTGTATTAGGAGTGATTCTGATTTTCAAATCTAAGTCTTGGCAAGCACCTGTTATGACTGTTATCGCGTTGGCTCAAGTTATCTTAGGTAGTATGTTGCTTGGTTTCCAAATTGGCGATTTTAAAATAGGTAGCAGTCCATTTGAATTGATGAGGGAACATAACCCTGAAGCTTTATTGATTCCTGTTCTTAGTACTATAGAAGCTAAAGCAAATTATTTACAAATATTTAAAGATGGAAATGGTTTAAATCCTTTGTTGCAAAATTATTGGATGGTAATTCATCCGCCTACTTTATTCTTAGGTTTTGCCGCTACTATTGTTCCGTTTGCTTTTGCCTTTGCTGGATTATGGACAAAACGTCTTAAAGAGTGGATTGTGCCAGCTTTGCCATGGGCGCTAGTGGCTGTAATGGTATTGGGTACTGGAATTATTATGGGTGGTTATTGGGCTTATGAAAGCTTGAATTTTGGTGGATATTGGGCATGGGATCCAGTAGAAAATGCTTCTCTTATGCCTTGGCTTTTAATGATTACCGCAACTCACATGTTGGTCATTAATAAGTCTACTGGCAAATACCCTGTTTTAACGCTTTTGCTCACCATATTTTCTTTTTTCATGGTGCTTTACGCCACTTTCTTAACCCGTAGTGGTGTGCTAGGAAATGCGAGTGTGCATTCGTTTACAGACCTCGGCCTTTCTGGTCAATTACTTTTGTTACTGTTCTTTTTTATCTTCTTAACTTTTGCTCTCAGTTTTAAATCGAAACTAAGTGCGTATATCTATTTCTTTCTTGGATTTATTCCTATCATGGTAATTTCCTTGTTCAAATTTGATATCGATTCAATTGCCATTAGTTGGTTTGGTACTGCTATATTTTTAGTTGCTACTGTTTGGTTTGTTAAGAATTTATTTAAATTATTTGGTACTAATATTGAAACGGATAAGTTATACAGTCGCGAGTTTTGGATGTTTGTTGGAAGTATGGTGCTTTTGCTTTCTGGCTTTCAAATTATAATCATGACTAGTATTCCAGTGTTTAATAAACTTTTTGGAGGTAGTAAAGCTTCTGCTGGTCCAGATTATTACAATCAGATTCAACTGTGGTTTGCCATGGTGATCGTTTTGTTGACTGCTATCGGTCAGTATTTTAAATACAAACAAAGCGATTTCAAAAAGGTATTAGAATCTATTTCTAATTCTCTATTGATTGCTATTATTCTCTCAGTTGGTGCGGTCTTCTTGTTCAAAATATGGGAACTAAAATATTTGTTCTTCCTTATCGCTAGTATATATGCTGTAGTTGCCAATTTACACTACCTCATAACAGTTCTAAAAAGCAAAGTTAAGATTGCAGGTGGAAGTATTGCTCATACTGGATTTGGTTTGATGATGATTGGTATTCTAGTTTCTTCTGTCAATAAAAAAGTTATTAGTGTAAACAATACAGGTACTGGGTATTTTTCTGAAACAAATGCTCAAGGTATGGTCGATGAAGTAGCTAAAACAAATAACAAAGAGAATTTACTGTTAGTAAAAGATAAAACGGTTTTGTTTACTAATAAGACTTTAAGAGCTACTTTTAATGCTGTTACTGAAGAAAAACCGAATAAATATTTTAGTGTTAAATATGAGGTATTAGACGAAAAAGGTCAAGTAAAGGATGAGTTTACACTTAAACCTAACAGTCAAAATAATCCTAAAATGGGTCTCATCAGTAATCCTGATACACGACATTTTTTAACTAGGGATATCTTCACTCACATTACCTACGAAAGTAGTATGGAAGATAAAACCGAAAAGGAATTTGAGAATTTTAGAACGGATACGGTACAAATAGGTCAATCTTTTCCAACTGGCGATGGTAATAGACAGTTAACGTTAACGAAAATAAATATTATTGAAGCGCCAGAGCAAGGCAATCGATTGCATTTACAAGCAGAGGTTATCGTCAATACCATGGGCGATACTTTCATTGCTCGACCTGAATTTATTAGTGAAGAAAAAATTCGTTTTAAAGAATCTGTTATTAATAAAGCGGGTGTTCTAGTAGTGTTCGATCGTGTCATCACTGATCCAAATGATCCTAAAAATATGCTGTTTATTATTACTTCTGGAACTAGGCGCCCAATTCTGGATTATATCATTTTAAAAGCTATTGAGTTTCCTTATATCAATCTGCTTTGGTTAGGAACATTTGTACTTATTTTTGGATTTACCTTGTCAATTATTCAGCGATTCAAAGAGTTTAATAAGCGTGAAGCTAAAAATATCTGATGCAGGCTATCAGAAAAATATCGATTGTAGGAACTGGAAAAGCCGCGATATTTTATTCTAATCTATTTTTTTCAAAGGGTTTTGATTTGATAGAAATTGTTGGCAGAAATTTATCTGCTGCTCAATTAATTGCTAAGCAGGTTAATGCTGATTTTACGAATGAATATTCCCAAATGCAGGATTGTGATTTAATATTGATTGCAGTAAAAGATGATGCTTTGCCTGAAATTATTGAAAAATTAAATCCTAATTCTGCAGTAGTAGCTCATTGTGCAGGTTCGGTAGATATTAATGTTTTAGAAAAATTTGATAATCGACTTGTGTTGTATCCTTTACAATCTCTCTCGAATATTTCTAATATTAGTGAAGTTCCTATTCTATACGAAATTGGATCGCAAAATTTGGAGTCGCCAATTCACTTTTTTTTAGAACAACTAAACGTGACTTTTAAATGTGTCGATTCAGAACAAAGAAGGCATTATCATTTAGCAGCTGTATTTGCAAATAACTTCACGAATGCCATCTTAGATGCAACCCATTCATTAAGTCAATGCTATCAGTTAGACTTCAATTTATTAAAACCTTTATTGAGTCAAACGTATCATCAAGTTGAACAAGGCGGAATTCCATCTGAATTGCAAACTGGGCCTGCCAAAAGAAAAGATCATAAAACAATTCAAACCCATTTGTCTGAATTAAATCAATTTGAAGATCTAAAAGATTTATATCAAGCGATTACCAACTATTTATTAAAGAAATAAGGATTTATTGCTTTATCCACTTTAAGGTACTTGAACCAATTTTAATAAAATATAATCCACTACAAAGTGCACTAACATCGATAGAATCTCCAGATGTATAATTAATGTTTAGCAGTTGCTTTCCAGAAACATCTAGTATTTCTAAAGACTCTGTTGTAAAGCTTTCAGGATTTATCAATTGAATTTGCAAGTTCCCTGGATTTGGAAAAATATTCCAAGTGTTTTGCGGATTGCTTTGTGCTGTGATGTCTACATGCTCTAATAAACCTACTGCAAACCAAGCATTCTCAACCTGTTTGTATTCGAATGAATTTTCACCATATAGTGCTTTTGCTGCATCTAAAGATAAATAACAAGCATCAATATATTCTGAGAATCGAGTGAGATAAGAGCTTAAATTTGAGTATGCAATTGCAGCTGCTTTGCGGTAACCAATTGGTTCTACAAAAAATAATTTACCATCTTCACGTTGACCCATGCCACCATTGCACAATAAATAAAACCAGTAATTCTGAACACCACTATTGGTATGAACACCACCATTATCATTTGCTCCAGAATAGAAATATTGTCCAAAATAATAAGTTGGATGACTGAATTCATTTGGATTGCTAAGGTTTCTAAATGCTTTAGTCGAACCGATTACGATTTTGTCGGCTATATACCAGGTGAAATTAATTGAATCTAAATACTGTTCTACTGCTTTAGCAAATATATCAGAGAAAGATTCATTAAGAGCACCTGATTCATTTCTATAACGTAACTTAGCAGTATTGCCTGTAACACCATGCGTTAATTCATGCGAACAAATATCAAGACTTACAAGTGGAGTGTATTTAATGTTATCACCATCTCCATAATTGGCAGAATAACCATCCCAAAACGCATTATTGTAATTTTCGCCAATATGCACTCTCGATAAAATCATTGAACCACTATCATCATAGCTGTCTCTATTAAAAGTCGACTTATAGTAATCGTATGTTAGAGCCGAGCCCCAATGCACATCTGTTGCAACTTCATCTTGATATTGATTGACGTTATTCCAAACATTATCCGTATCGAGAAAATTTCTTGAACTATCATCAACACTTATCACGCGAGCATCAATTGTATAAATGCCTTTTCCTCTGCTATTATCCATTAATATAAAGGAATCTGTACCAATGCTATCACATTGTATAGACTTAATTCCACTATATTTAGTATGTGCTATACCTACTTTATCGATAGAGCATATTTGTTCATAATGGTCGACTAATTGTCCAGATACTGCATCAATATAAATTAATTGACGCGTGTGTTGAGGAGCAGCAACATATAAGTCAATTTCGTAGACCAATTTAAAATCTTCATTGCGCCCTGTATCATTGGTAGAATAAATAATTAAATGTGGAACAGGTTTATAAGTAGCATTGGGATTGCCTGTTTTTAATTTTAATAATTGTTCTTCCTTTGGTATTTCCCACATAAAGGTAGAGCCAGCATACAAATTCATAGCATTATTCATAGCTAATTGTGATGTAATACTAACTTTAGCATCCATGGAGAGATTTGGGAAATATCGACCATTAATAGAAGTAGTTATATTATTTTTTTGATGAATGATTACTTCAGCACCTTCGATTTTATAGCCTTTGTAAAATTGATAATATCTAAAATGCTTAAAGCCCAATTGGTCGGTATTCGATTGATGAAATACAAGAGTAAAATCTTGATTAGCATTTAAGTTTTCGCGAAACCATAAAGCTGGAGATTCTAAAGAAGGTGTTGATTTGGAGCTTTCATTAAAAGTTATTAAACCTGGATATCCAGTTTTAGGATTGTTGAATTTTACTTCAAAGTTCTGATTCTGAGCGATTAAGTTGAAGCTGCAAAAAACAATTGTAATAGTCAATACACGAAACATAAGGTTAAATTTTATCAAATATAAAGAAGTTTTTTACTATTTATATATAGATTTAATTTATATTTAATAATTTATTTATATAGGTTTAGCTATGAGAGACTTAGGCTTTAGTGTACAGTGTTTGCAGAGATTGTAAATTATTGCGAGTTTAAATACATTGAATTTATAAAGTTAATGATAGTCTTTTTGCACTCTTCTTTATTTTACTCAGATTG